>JAFGWI010000120.1 GCA_016937215.1 Spirochaetales bacterium
GGCATGGCTTGCCATTTTTTCAAAAATGGCAAGCCAAAGCGTTTTTTACCGGATTATTTCCGGTAAAAAACCTTCGGAGCGACAGCGAAGTGGCGTATAGCCCGGCCTGCTGGAATGGAATGGAAGCAGGCAACGCCCAAAATTCATTAGCTGAACATATACGAAAAATCTTTTCATTCTTCACTCAAAGCACATTGTCCTTTGAATAATCACCAGGGCTGTGGTAAAATCACAGCATGACAGAACTGATTAAATGCATTATCAAACCAGGGGCCATCTATGAAATGAATCTTCTTGTAAAGGAACTTTTTGGCCGATTTCCCCAGGCTCTGGTGGTTTGTGACCACAATAGCTTCAAGGCTTTGGGAGATAAAGCAGCCGGGCTTTATCAGGGAAAATCAAGCTGTGCCATACTTGGCCAGGAAAACAGCATACTGATGCCAACAGAAAAAACAGTAGGAGAGGCTTTTCTCAAAACTCCGGAAAACATCGAATTGTTCCTGGCCTGCGGCTCAGGTGTCATCAACGATGTAACCCGCTATCTTGCCTTTAAAACCAAACGCCCCTATATCAGCCTGGCCACTGCCTGCTCCATGGATGGCTATGCCTCAAGCATCTGCCCGCTGATCATGAACTCCCTGAAGCACTCCTACCCTGCCCGGCCGGCCCTTGCCATATTAGGTGATACCGAGGTTCTTGTAAAATCCCCGGAAAACATGACAGCTGCCGGTTTTGGGGATATCCTAGGAAAAATCATCGCCAAAAGCGACTGGCTATTATCTGAAAAGCTCAACAACGAAGCAGTTCATCACAAAGCCCTGGCCATGGTTGAAAAGGCCCTGGCCTCATCCACGGCTCTGGTAAAGGCCCAGGCTGAAAAAACACAAACACTTCCGGTCAAACTAAACCAGCCGGAAATCCTGGAAGCCCTGCTTCAGGGCTTAATTGATTCGGGCCTGTCCATTACCATCGCCGGCCATTCCCGGCCCGCCGCCTCTGCTGAACACGGAATGTCCCATTACCTGGGAATGAAGTCTCTCTTTGGACAAGCGCCCCATCACCTTCACGGCCAAAAAGTAGCCCTGGCAACCCTGATTATGGCCAGATTCTACAATTTTGTTTTCTCTATGAATTTTCAGGAATTCAATAAACTCATACTGGAAGGAGAAAAGATTTCAGAACAAAGCTACGAAGGCACCTGGCAAAAACGTCTCCAAAAAGCCTATGGCCCCCTCTTTGAAGAGAAATTTCCCCTCTGGAAGGCCCATCAAGCTGATGAAAACAGACGAAAAAATCTAAAAAAGATCTTATACGATAAATGGGAAGAATTACAGGAAATGGTTACCAGAATCATAGCGCCTGTAAGCGAGCTGGAAACCCTTTATCAAAGCGCCGGCCTGCCCCTTTATTCAAAGGACCTGGGATACAGCAAAGAACTTCTCACCGAAACCCTGCTCTGCTCAAAGGACTTTGCTTACAACGGTAAATTTTCCCTTTTAAACCTGCTCGATGAATTAAAGATTCTGGAGAAACTCGTGACAGAACTTGAAAAGCAAGGAGCCTATTAGTTTTCCCGCAACAAGCCCAGGAGCCCTCAGCGTACTTGAAAATACTATACACCTCCAGCCAGAGCCCCAATAAAGCGGTTGCCAAGCCACTCCTGACCACAGTCAATTCCCGAAACATGAAATCCGGTCTTATTGGAATTTATCGCAAATTCAAGTTGATACAATCCCAATTTTGATGTAAAATAATAAGCAACTCTCGTAAAATAGTTTTTTAGGATCCGATCCTGCTGATCACTTTAATAATGGAGGATATCATGAACAGAAAAGACTTAAAAGAAATTATCACAAGTGTAATTGAAAAAATGCAGGAAAACACCCCTGCAACAGCTTGCGGAGCTTTCTTTGCCGATAACCCGATAATCACCACCTATTACGCAGTGGGAGAAGAGGATAGCACTCCTACGCCGGAAATAACCGGTGAACCAGCCACTCCGACCCCCATAGAAACGCCGACACCAAGGCCAACTAAGGATCCTGTTATCACAACCTATTACGCTGTTGGCGAAGAAGACGCTCTGTAATTCCGGATTCTGAGTGATAATCAAATCTGACTCGCTCGTATTCATTTCAAAGGAAAGTTATGCCTTTAAACAAAGAAGAAAAAGACTATATTGTAAATAAAGTAGTGGAGATTCTGAAATCTCCTCTCAAGGACAAGTTGATTGAAAATCTGAAAACCCGGGTATTTAATAACAAGTCTGATGATGATGAAGAAACAAGCGAAGAAGTGATTTACGCGGTGATTCAGGCCATCGACGAAATCTATGGCTGAGGACATTAGGTCCCCCCAAAACAGCCAGGTATTTTCCCACAAAAAAAAACTTGCCCTCCTTTATATTATGGTAATCATCCCAACAGCTCTGGTCATTTTTTTTTACCCCAAGTGGGAGCTGTTAAAGGCTTCCTGGCCCCTTATGGCCGCGGCACTATGGATTTTTACAGGTCATATCCTTAGCGGTTTTTCCTACTGGCTAACCAGTTTGTCTTTAAAAAAAGGCTTTAGCCTGTTTCGCAATTCATTTCTGGCTTACCGGAAATTCCGGTCCATTGTCGGTCTTCAAAGCGCCTTGCTTGTTTCATTGGCCGAGGAAATGGTATTCCGCTATTTTCTTCTTACTTGGTTGGTGCCATTTCTCAATAGCAGCCTGCTGGCAACCCTTGGGGTTAGCCTGCTCTTCACCCTTTTTCATTTTCACCATGGCTTTAGCCTGAAAAGCCTTTTTCGCTATGCTGATTTTTTTATTCTCTCCATCATCCTCTGCCTCCTGACCCTGGCGACCATAAGCATTTATCCTGCTATTTTTATACATGCCACACGAAATTACCTCCTGAAGGTCATGTTTGTGCGCAAAGATGTTTATCAGAACATGGTCAAAGGGGAGACGGCCAAAAAACAGGTTGAACAATAAAAAGACAGCCTTAAAGAACTTAAAAATAAAATGCCGTTTTTTTCTCAAAATGGCTTTGAAATCCCTTTATTGTGATATATAATAAGATAATTTCATGGACAACTTAGAAATAACACCGCTGAAATTCAATAAATCGAGAGGGTAATTAAAATGCAAAGAAAAGATTTAAAAGATATCATCAATGCCGTTATTGAAAAGATGACCGAGAACACACCGGCAACAGCTTGTGGTGTTTTCTGGGCAGACGATGTGGCCACGACCAAATATGCCATCGGAGAGGAAGATTCCAACCCGGTCACAACACGCTACGCCATCGGCGAAGAAGACAGCACTCCAGAACCTAGCGCGACTCCTTTTCCGGAAAAAACGCCACCTCCAATGACCACCCGCTATGCTATTGGCGAAGAAGGCTGAGTTTCCAGAGTCTTTTAAAACCTGCTTTACTAATGAAACGAATCAAGCCCTATGTATGCACATAGGGTTATTGCCTATATCCCCAGTATGGGATATGGCGCTTGAACTGCAACCAGCCTTGCACAATGCCCCGAATTCACAATCGCGGCATTGGCCCGAAAGATTTTCCAACTTGAACTGCCTGTTATACTTGAATGCCTCGGGATTATTCCAGATATCAAGCAAGGAACTCTTGGTCACATTGCCCTCAATATATTCGGGAACCGATGGCAATGACTGGCAGCCCTTGATATCGCCGTTTGAATCTATTCCCATGACCTGAATGCCGGCAAAGCAGCCTTCCCATGGCCGGGGTGATTTTCGGGTGGTTCGGCAATGGCCATCTTCAAAAGGAGCGAAATAGCCCACATCATCAGCCAGATCAATATGGATGGGGCCTCCAGCCTTGCGTTTTTCATTAAAAAAATCATAGAGCTCTTTTATCTGGGCAGGTTTTATGATCAAGGGGTCATCTTTTTCAAGGCGCCCGAGGGGAGAGGCGATCTGAAGCTGCCAGACCTTTACGGATTTTTCCACTAGCAGCTGATAAAGCCCTTCCAGGTCCTTGATGGAGTTTGTTGTAATCACCGTGCAAATAGCAACGCTCAGATCCCTTTCCTTGAGATTGTCAAGGCCGCTCATAATGCGGTCATAGGAGCCTTCACGACGCAGAGTGTCGTGGCTCTTCTTAAGACCATCCAGGCTGATACCAACAATGGTTAAGCCGGCATCCTTAATTTTATCACAAACCCCGGGGTCAGGAAGGGTCCAGCCATTGGTGATCACATTCACCCTGATGTTATTCTGCTGAAGCCGTTTGGTGACTTCGGGCCAATAGGGATAAATCAAAGGCTCTCCGCCCAAAAGAGTCAGGCGTTCTGTTCCCAGGGCTCCCATCTCGTCTGAGAGTTTGAACATCTGGTCCAGGGTCAGTTCATCGCTTCGGCCTTTTCCGGCAGTTGAGCCACAATGGGCGCAGCGAAGGTTACAGGCCAAGGTCAGTTCCCAAACAACAAAGCGGGGATACCAACGGCGGCTTTTATAAATGGCCATGTGGTCTGCCTGGCAGGCTTTCAGGGTTTTTTCAAAATCCTGCTGCTCCTGTTCCCGCTTAATCTCCTCAACAAGCAATTGGCTTTCATTTAGTAATTTAGACAAACGATTATGAGCCATTACTCACCTCCTCTTATCCATATATCTTTACCGTGCTCCAGAACTTTCACCAAATAATCAGCAATACACTGGGCCATATTGATATTAACCCCTTTACTCCATCCCGTAAAGAGACCGCTGGGGTTAAAATCCAGAAAATAAAATTTACCCGTGGCATCATCATATTCAATATCAACCGCGCAATAAGCAAGCCCCAGAAGGCGAACGGCCTTTTTCAGTTCCAAAGCCAGTTCCGTGGGCATTTCAAAATGACGAATTTCCTCGGAGCGCTCGCGCCAATCCACATATTCCCGATTAAAAATGATTTCACCCACTGATAGGATCTCTGCTCCCAGCAAATAAGCCCGAAAGCTCCGGCCCTGGACAAACTGCTGGAAAATAAAGGGCCGCTTTTTCAAAACATCACCCATGGATTCAAAAAAAGCATCATCAGCCATGACCACTTCAGCGCCGCTGGCCTGGGGTTTTACAATCACTCTGTGGCCATGTTTTTTTAAAAAGCCCTTGATCTGGTTCCGGTTATTTGCCACCAGTGTTTCGGGCACAGAAATGCCATGGCGGTTTAGAAGATGATACTGGCTGGGTTTTCGGCTATGATATCCCGCGGAATAAAGGGTATTGATAACAGGAATCCTTTTTTCAAGATAAGCGATCAATGACTGAATACTTCGTAAAGCCAGGTAATTCATGGTTGAGCTTTCCTGAAAAGCCGCCAGGTTGTTCATCCTGATTTTGGGCCCGCAATAAATGTTACGAATCAGCAAAATATCCAGCCTGGCAAGGTCGATTCCTGAGCTTTCAAGAAGATGGTCATAGGACATGGCCTTGCCCCATGATAAAAGATTATACCTGGGAAAACCGTTAAAATCCAGAACACAGACTTTGTGGCCCAAACTCCGAACGGCATCGACCAGGGATGTCACATGCTTGTCTTGGTAGTGACCGGCAATACCAATAGTATACATCAGCGCCCCTCCAGCTTTTGGCGAAGGCCGACATCATCAGCCAGAAGTGATTTCAAGTCGCCCAGTAAGCCCTTGATCCTCTTGGGCGCTTCCTGGCCGCTTATTTTCATGAGCATTTCCGCGATCATGGCAGGTATATCCACAGCGCTCAGCCGGGAAAAATTCACGAACATGGGCGACATGTTGCAGTCGATCACATAGTATCGGCCGCTGTTTTTATCATGCATCAAATCCATTCCGCAAAAACGGAGACCAAGGGCCTTGGCTGTTGATAGAGCCATGGTTTTAGCTTCACAAGGTAGATCAAGGACCTCGATGCCAGTCTGGCTCATGGAAGAATCTACAGTTCCCTGATGGACAATTCTGGCAGCTGCCGCGAAAACATCATCCACCACATAGCAGCGGATGGTGTCACCAGGGATGTAGCTTTGATAAAAGGCAGCTCGTGTTTGCCAGTCGTGGTTGTCCCAATCAGAGGCGCTCCAGAGTTTGGTTTTGTAAATACCAGCCAGGGGTTTTATCACAGCTCCGGGGCCTTTGGAAAATTGTTTCTGGGCAAAATCCTTCATGGTAAAAGCATGGGAAGAACAGATAAAATCGGGCACGGGAATACCCTTTTTCCGCAAATAATAAAACAGATAGCTTTTCAAACGGTGAAGATTGTTTTGATACAAGGGATTTATCACCGGAGACTTGGCTGCCAATAAATAAAGAAGACTATGGCGAAGGCGCTGGTTGGATTTTTCCTCAGTTATGTAATTCTGATAATCTTTATAAAGCCCGCGCCATTTTTCAGGATTTTCAACCAGCATTTTTTTATCATACTGGATATACCAGGGCATCCTTCCGCCCCGGTTTCTCATAAAGGAAGCGGAAATATCTAATAATGGCAAATCATTTAAAAAAACCCCTTGCCCGCTAAAGCGCAGGCCCAGCTTTCCGGGAAATTCCGCCAAATTGATATTCACCGCCTCGGCGCCCCGATTTTTCAAGCGCTTGGCCAGGGCCATTACTTCCTGATCATCAGGAGGGCCCCACAGAGCAATCAATCCCATCACAAGGCTCCCTGAATCACATCATCCAGGGCTTTGAAAAAAGCCGGCACTTCAGCTGCCCCTAATTCAGCCCAGCGCGGCAGGGAAGAGAAGGCAGCCAGGGCCCATTGGCCCTTGTATTTACGAAATTGCCACAGCCCCATTTGAAGCTTTAGAAATTCAGCCATGGCCAGAGTTTGCTGCTCCAAGCCCGAATCAGCCGCGCCAAATACCGATTTTCCACAGTGATGAAGATGGATCACATCAGGCCCATCGGAAAGCTGGTAAACATAGGGACTTGGCGCCTCCAGAGAAGCCTTCAGCTTGTCCGGTGAAACCTCGACAGCTGAAAGGGGATCAGCCAGGGACATACTGAACACAGAGCCCCTGTGGGCGGAGCAAAAATCCCTGAGCTCCTTGTGGTGGTTGGTAAGTAAAAAAGGCAAGAGCGAAAAGCCCTGTTCCTTGAGAAGGGTCAAGGCCATGGGCTGAAAAATGGCAGCTTCACGGCCTTCCCGGCTGTTGACCGCGACCGGAAGATTAGCGCAAAGGATATCCATGAGGCTGAACCAGAATGATGCCCCTTCCCGCTGGTTCCGAAGCTGATTATCCATATCACTCTGCCACAGGGGCCATTGCTCTTCATCAGGAAGCCAGGAGGGTTGGGGCCACATATAATCCTCTTCAAGAATCACAAGCCCGGCTGTATTTTCAAGCAAATCTTCCTGGCCATAAACCACCTGCTTATCGCTGATAATGAGTTTTTGCTCCTTTACCAAGCTTTCCCGATAAATGGGCAAAACCTGGTAAGCTGCTTGTGTAAAATAAGACACAGCCCTCTCTGCCTCGCTTTGACAACAAGCCATGATGATCAGTTTTTTCATCAAAATTTTCCTTCCTCCAGTTGCTGCATTAAAAATAACCTGGCAAAAAGCCCCTCATGGTCGCGCAATTCGGAAATCGTGCCATCTTCGATCAAGTGTCCTTCGGAAAAAACCAGAATCCGGTTTACCAAGTGCAAGAATGAAAAGCGGTGGGCAATGATAATGGCTGTTGTTTCTTTCAACAGGCTTTTAAGGGCTTTAAAAATCAGCTGCTCCGATTGGGCATCAAGAGCTGAAAATGCCTCGTCAAAAATAAAAAGCTGGGGCTTTTTTAAAAAAACCCGGGCCAATGCAAGGCGCTGACGCTGACCGCCAGATAGAGTAGCCCCTCTTTCACCTATGACAGTGTTCAAACCCTTGTCCAGAACCTTGACAAATTCCCAGGCATAGCTTCTCTCCAAGGCATCCTGCAAATCCCTGTCTGAATAATCGCGGCCCAGAGCCAGATTGGCCCGGATAGTATCATTAAAGAGATATTCTTCCTGGGGCATATAGGAAATATTTTGCCTCAAACTGGCGATGGTGAATTGCTCCAGATTTTCGCCATTCAGCAAGATTCCGCCTGATGTGGGTTTGTAAAAACGGAGCAGCAGATTAATCAGGGATGTTTTGCCGCCGCCGCTGGGGCCGACAATACCAATTTTTTCGCCCTTTTCAATTTTCAGATTGATATTATCCAGGGCCAAGAGGGGCTTTTGATCATCATCCCCCTGAAATTCAAGTGACAGGCCTTTGAATTCAATGGTTTCCAGTTCTTTACTAAAGGCTTGAGCCCCGGCAGAGTCCACAATATCCGGCGGCTTGTCGAGAATATCATAGATGCGGTCCATGGCCGCGTAACCTGCTTGAAGGCTCAGATTAAAACTGAAGAAGCGACTGACCGGCCCGATGACACTAAAGAGATACTGGGAAAATGCTAAAAGGGTCCCCAGAGTAAGGCTTCCTTCGATGACCTGTGCGCCGCCAAGCATCCAGATAACCAATAAAAGGGGCACCGAACTGAATACCGTGACCGCGAAATTGCCTTTAATAGCCACTTTGGACTGGCTGATGCTCACCGAGGCCAGATTGTCGCACATGAGTGCTGTTTCCTCTTGTTTCTGCTCTTCAACCGTTTCAGCCTGAATGATCTTGATAGCCGAGATGTTTTCCTGGATCTTGCCTGAAAGGTGGGCATAGAGCTCCTGCATCCTTTTGCTGAACTGATAGATCCTTTTTCTAAGCATCAAGAAAACAATGACCAGAACTGGAAGGGCCACCAGACTCAGCAAAGTAAGCTGCCAGCTCAGTGAAAACATCAGGAGCACCACGATGACGACTCTGATGGCAGAACTGAATAGATAAAAAAACTCGTCATTCACCAGGTTCTGGATATAGCTCACATCGTTCACCATGCGGGAAAGAAGGGAACCCGACTGCTGCTTTGAGAAAAAATGCATGCTCAAGCGTTGAAGATGGCTGTAAATATCAACCCTCACCTTGGCCAGTACCTTTTCTCGAAGGGAGACGCTGATGATGTTCCGCAAATAGGTAAAAAAGGCGGATAAAAGGGATATTCCCGCGATGATGATGGCCAATGTGACTAAAAGCTGATATTTCCCCTCTGACAAGGCCTGATCAATAATGGCCTTTTGCAAAAGAGGACCGGGAATTCCCAAAAGCATATTAGCCATGATAAGAGCAAACAAAAAGAGAATCCAGCGAACAAAGGGCTTTAGGTAAGAAAAAAAGCGCACAAATCGATGCATCCTATTTCACCAACCGCTTTTCCAGCCTGTCCCAGTAAAGCCATTGATCAGGATAGGTTTCCAGATATTTTTGAAACAAGTCCAGCATGTGTTTCCGGCTTTTCATGACCCAAGCCTCCTTCTTCATCGTCGAATCTTCCTTTGCAAAATAATCAAGTGGCCTTTCAAAAATCACCTTGAGTTTTCCCCGGCCGTCCCTGATATTAAACCAAGGCAGCACCATTGCCCCGGAATGATAGGCGCATTCAAGGGCTCCGCTTAGGGCCGGCAAACAAAGCTGCATAGTGTTGAGCAAGCACACCCCCCCGCGGTCACCTCCAGCGTCAAGCACATCCATATTGGTGGTTAAAAGCCGCTTTTTCTTCAAAGCCCCGATCATGAGAATAGCCGGGTTTCCCTTGGCATTGTTAACATTGATTACCTCTATGGAAGCATGATAGATTTTCCCGGCTGCCTTGGCCCAGTTGTGAATCAAAGGATAGCTGGCCATCTCCGGCTCGGAGCAGACCGAGAGGCCTCGCTTTTCCAAAGCCGGGTCTTCCAGACAGATTTTTAAAAGGCCCAAAGTGCCCAGAAAAACCGAACCAATATGGGAGCCCAGAAGTATAACACCGCGGTCAGAACCAAGGGCTTTGTGTAGATTTTCCACTCCCCTTACCACAAGCATTTTTTCAAGCCTTGCCCTGAGCCTTCCGATCGGCCAGTTCAAAAGCATCACATCATCGGTGATTTTGGAAAGATAATGCTCAAGATAATCCTCTGCCAAAGACCAGCTTTCCGCTTGTGTCTTGTTCAGATAGCTTTTAAAATATCCTGCAACCTTTACTTTCAGCTCCTCTTGCATGGCAAGAGAAAAAAATGAAGTCAGCATTTGCTTTTGAAAAACGGTTCGCCCCCATTGGCCCGGGAGAGTGGACAAAAGCCTGATAGGTAATCTGGTCATGGCTGAGAGCATTTTACTCATAGGCTTTCCGTTTATTCTTGAGAGATTCAAGAATAGCCATGGTTTTGCTTTCAAGGCCTTCTCTGGCTTCGCTGTCCAGCGCCTTCCAGAAATACCATCCATAAAGTGAATCCGGCCCCTGCCAATAGGCAGATTTTTTCAAACCAGATCTGAATGCCTGATAAGCGGGAAAGGCAGCTGCTTTTTCATCAAGTGACTTTAAAAAGGCCAAACCCAGAGCATAAAAATCACAAGCCGGCTTCCCGGAACGATTAATCGAAGCGCTCAAAACAGCATTACTCGCCGGGCACAAAAGGCCGCAGATTTTTTCAAGACCACAGGCCCTGCAATCATGAGCTAACTCTGAAGAAACATCCAGATAAAGCTGCCGGGCTGCCAGGTCAAAACCCTGGTCAATCGAACCTATCTGAAACCGACCCGATTCGCGGCCGGAAAAAACCATGCGGTGGCAGGGGAAAAGGCGGCCGTGAATATCCACCGCGACCATGGAGCTCCCGGCACCGCATATAAACCTTCGAAAGGCAAAATCTTCCTTACCAGCCAAGTCTTCAAGCATCCAGAGGTCAATCCAGGACCGGATATAAAAGGCATCACCTGCTTCAAGCTGGCTGAGCCATCGATCTCCAAGGGCCTTTTGCCCGGCTGCATAAAGCCCCAAAGCTGCTGAATCCCATGGCACATCCATATCAGGGGATATGGCCAGATGACGAAAACCTTGGTCCAGAAAAAAAAGGGTGTCCTTTTCCATGGCCTCAATATTATCTGGTGTCACAGTTTTCCTCACAGCAGGCAGGTTTCTTCCATAGTATTCATGAATCAAATCAAGGGCCTTCAGCACAAGGGGAAAACTGGGTTGGCCTGAAGCCAGGGCGCGCCGGTTCTGGGAAGGGGCCAGGCCGTCAAGGCTCAAGGAAAGAGAAACCTCATTGGCTAGTAGAAAATCCAGTTTTTCCCTGTTCAACAGAGTAACATTGGTGGGAAGTGAAAAGCTGATTTTTCGGGAACCTGCCTTTTTTCGGGCATAATCCACAAGTTCGGTGATCAATGAGAAATTAAGAAGAGGTTCGCCGCCCCAGAAACTCAGAGCCAAGGGAGTTGAAACATCAGAGTGTTCAAAGAAGAAATCCAGGGCTTTTTTCGCGCGTGCCATTTCCATCATGGCTGGCTCGCGATTATGGGCAAAACAGTAATCACAACAAAGATTACAATTCTCTGTGACAAAAAGAGCCAATCGCGAAAGCAGCCTCATTGTTGCTTTTGCTCCAGATAGGCCAAGGCCTTGTCAATGTCGATTTTACGGGAAGAATCAATTTCGCCAGCTTGTAAAAAAGCCTCGCGGGCTTCGTCATAACGCTCAAGTTCAAGATAGGTCACGGCCAGGTCATAGCGGGAATCAAAATAGCCGGGATTGGCTTTAATGGACTTTTTAATGGTTTCTATTCCCTCTTCAACCTGGCCCAGGCGCACCAGGCAAAGCCCAAGGCCCTTGAGAGCGTAATAATGACCGGGCCGTAAGGTCAACGCCGCGAGGCATTGTTCTCTGGCCTCCTCAAAAGAACCGGTTATATAATAGAGGAAACCCAGTACATCACGGGGATGAACAGCTTGATCATCCAGTTCAATCCATTTCCAGTACACTTCCATGGCCTCATCATATTTTTTCTCAGCCAAAAGAATTTTTCCTTTTTCTCTTAATTCCTTTACAGATGCATTCATCACATTAGTTTACCTTATAGCGATAAATCGTGCAAGGAATCCTTCATATACAAAAAAGATATTGTAACTGGTTGGTTTATTTTTACGACCAATGAATATCTGACTGAATCATATGAATTCTTGGTGTATCTTTATTCTCTTCCAGTAAATCGTGAAAATGTATATAATGGATCAATTGATTTGAATCTATGCAT
Organism: Spirochaetales bacterium; assembly: GCA_016937215.1. Taxonomy (GTDB): domain Bacteria; phylum Spirochaetota; class Spirochaetia; order SZUA-6; family JAFGRV01; genus JAFGWI01. The sequence continues at coordinate 12,109 of JAFGWI010000120.1, forward strand.
GTGTTTGCTAAACCGGTTTCTGCCTGTGACGCGTTAGGGATTGGAGTTATGACAGCCAGGTTTTTCAAAACCTGGCTGTCAAAGCGTTTTTTGCAGGATTTTTTCCTGCA
>JAFGWI010000121.1 GCA_016937215.1 Spirochaetales bacterium
GGCATGGCTTACAATTTTTTCAAAAATTGTAAGCCAAAGCGTTTTTTACCGGATTTTTTCCGGTAAAAAACCTTCGAAGCGATAGCGGAGTGCCGCATAGCCCGGCCTGAAAGCCCCAGGCTTACCAGGCAACGCCCAGAATACTTATCCTAAACAAATACAATATGTCAATTTTCTTGACTTCACAAGCTAAAAGCCAAAATAGCTGCTATTTGTCAAAGAGTGGCCCGAACCAATTGCATAAGCTTTCATTTTAAGATAAATTAAAAAAGAAGAAAGGACTCGAATGATAAAAAAAATATTTACTTTTGTTTTTCTTGCATTACTTTTATCATGTAATCCAAAAAATAATGATGATCAATTTAAAATTATTTCAACAATTTATCCTTATTACATAATGGCCCAGGAGTTGTTCGGTAAACATTTTTCGATAGACTACTTACCGGCAAAAATGAAAGACAACCAGCTTGTTTTTAATCTTTCCGAAAATCAAGAAACACGGCTCAAGGAAGCTGATTTAATCATCGTTAATGGCCTTGATTTGGAAAAAGAACTTGAGTCTCTACTCAATTCATTAAAAGGAAGATTATTTGTTGTTTCAGAAAGCATTGAACCAAGCACCTACTTGTCAGGCGATAATGGCACAACAAATCCTTTTCTCTGGATGAATCCCGGAAACGCGCTAAAAACAGCTAATGCTTTAATCCGAAAACTGGAAAGCAAAACCATTTCCTTTGGCACCAGCGTAGAACAAAATTACCAATACTTCAAAGACCTAATCCTGAAAGTGGATAATGAAATTCGTTTGGAACGGCGTCAATATGAAAGTCCCACCCTTCATTTTGCGGATGCCGGCTTTTCCTATTTTATGAATGAATACAAAATCCAGCAGAACATTATTCCTATTGAGGAAACCGGGCCTGAAAAATTAAAAGCCATTTTCGATAAAAGCAGAGCCGAATACCTATTTCTCTCTGTTAGTGACCCTGGCTTGGAGATATTCGAAAAGCTCGGGGTAAAATTTGAAAGGCTGGATATTTTCGGCATCGAATTTAATATACAATCACTTTCCGAATTATACCAAAAAAACTGGAATATTATTAAGATAGCCTTGAACTCCTGACACAAAGTGTTTTGTGTTCAAAAATAGCTATTTCATGCCGGTCTGCATAAAAACTGGTTATTACAATGTTTGTATTGTTAAGTAAAATGCCGTGATTTGAATATAATGGGTTAGGGCACAGAGCCATGGCAAGGCGTTTTTCAACTGATTTTTTTCAGACAGGCTGCCTGGACGAGCAATAAATGCATGGCATTTATGACCAGCCCGAAAAACCTTCGGAGCGTGAGCGGAGTGGCAAAGAAGCCCGGCCCGAGCCCTTTCAGGGCTGGGGCAAGCTCCAGGACCTAATTAGCTAAGCAAATATAATCCCCCTCTTAGTTCATTTCCTTTTCTATACTTTCACGAATCTTGCGGTAGCGTTGCAATAAACGACCCAAATAAAGAATCTTGCTTTTGGAATCTTCCACCCAGGGACAATCAGGATATTCAGATATAACTGCCATGAAATACTGAAGTGATTTTTGAAAATTGATAAATATTCGGCTGAACATTTTTTTTTGCTCATCAAATGTAGTCACACGGTCATCGTTAAAAAAGAAATCTTCAATGCTTTCAAGATAAATCCAACGGGAGGGTTGAATTTGCCTGTAAAAATCGACACCTAGACGGAAATAGGCATAGGATTGATTTTTCATGAGCCTCACCTTGTTTTTCGGTTGTTTTCTGGCTGGCAAATTTGTTCTGGAAAGGGTCTTATCCTTTTCATTCTCCAAATGACGAATACGCACTTGATAATATCGGGTAACAAAGGCTGGCATGACTTTCTGCTTTTCAAAAGGTTTTTCTGTAAGCAAATCAGGATGATATTTTTGCAGAACCTCTTGATATTCCTTTTGTATTTGATGTAATTGCTTTTCTGTAAAATCCATAATTATCCTTTTATATATGTTTAGCCCACTTTCCAGGCTAAATAGTAATTTCTTATTTTATCGAAAAAAAAGAAAAGGCGATTTTGCACATCGCAAATTCTTAACAAAGCAAAATGTAAAAGTTCTGCCATTTGCAATTTGCCGATAGTTGCAGAATAACAACTTATTATCCGATCATAGGGAAACTTATACAAAACTATAGTGATTCTTGCAAAACCTTTGTTTTGCAAGAGCCTCAATTCTAAATAAAATAAAAAATTACCTAAATTCACTGCAAAATGTGGGTTTTGCTAAAACTTTAGAACCTTGTTTGCTTCCATTTCAATCCACCAGGCCGGGCTCTGTGCTAATAGCTATTCTATCAATGTAATCTCAACACCGCCATCGTACTGCACCCTCAAAGAATAACTCTGTAATAAAACCGCTTTTTTCCGCGGGCCTTCCACCTGAACAGCCTTGATTCCCGGCAGCCACGACTCGTTATCCATAAAAAAACGATAGATTTCCCTCGAAATTCCCATGGGCGTTTCAAAAGGAACAATCTCGACCTGGCGTTGCATCTCACTCTCTTCATCGTCGATATAGGTTTCCATACCAACAAAGCGGTAAAGGGTTTTCGCTCCAAAAAAAACATAAAAATCATCAAGAATAACTACTTTCACATGAGGTGTAAAATAATTTCCCTTCATGACAAAGCGTTTATCTTCAGAATCAGGAAAATCAATATCCAGAACCATGGAACTGTTTTCCATATTTAGCACGCGAATTTTTGCGATTTCCGTTTCTCCGGTAAAGGCCCTCAAGGATTGAATAAACATGATGGTTGCGGAAACAGCCACTATAGCAAGAATAAAAGCCGGTATTCCAAAGGCCTTTTTAAATTTCAAGGCAAGAAAAAAGAAAAAAACAAGAATGGCATAAAAATAAAGCAAATAAATATCCTTTATTTTTTCAACACCCGGAATAATTAACGAACAAATAAAAAACACAAGTGCCAGAGACAAAAAAACAAGGACTTTTATCAACTTTTTGTTACGGTATTCCTCATCAGTCTGGTTTTCTTTTTTTTTCTTTTTTTTCACCAACACAAGCAAGGCAAGGGCTGAAAAAAAAGCAACAAGAACAAACCAGAAATAAGGGCTTTTAACCATAAAATCAAAGCCCATAGATTTCCCCAAACTTTTGATTAAGGTAATTCATGAAATATTTCGGGTTCAAATCTTCGCCTGTCGCTTTCTTCATCAAATCCTTGGCCCGGTAGAATTTTCCATATTGATGGATATTTTGACCAAGCCATTGAACCATTTTATCAAATTTCCGATTAGCAATATCCTGTTCCAGATCGGAAATATCCTGCTTCATCTTGTGATATATCTGGGCGCTATACAAATTACCAAGCGAATAGGTCGGAAAATATCCAAAAGCCCCCATGGACCAATGAATATCCTGCAACACGCCCTCGGAATTATGACTAGGCATAATTCCCAGGCTATCCTTATATGCTTTGTTCCAGGCTTCGGGCAAATCCTTGGTGTCAATATCCCCGGCAAAAAGGCGCTTTTCCAATTCAAAGCGAATTATAATGTGCAAATTATAGCTCAATTCATCAGCTTCAATCCTGATCAATGAAGGTTCAACCCGATTTATGGCTTTATAAAACTGGTCAACCCTTACATCCTTAAAATTTTCAGGATAGATTTTAGATAATTCCGGATAATAGCCCTGCCAGTAAGACTTGCCCCTGAATACAATATTTTCCCATAAACGGGATTGCGATTCATGCACTCCCAGGCTCACGCCATCGGCAATCACGCTTTCCGCCCAACGCGAATCTATGCCCAATTCATATAAAGCATGTCCAGCCTCATGGACCGTGCCAAAAAAGGCCGCAGGAAAATATTCCTCATGAAAATGAGTGGTAATACGCACATCATCCATACCCAAAGTTGTGGTAAAAGGATGCTCTGATTCATCCAATCTCGCGCGCTCAAAAGGAAATTTTAATTGATTAAGAACCTCTTTGTTCAATTTTTTCTGTTTTTCAACAGAAAAAGGCAAATGAAGAAAATCATGGGGGATATCAGATTTTTGATCACAAATTTTGAAAAATAAATCCTTTAAAGGCCCTTTGAAATCATCAAAAACCTTCTCGAGTTCTTTCAGGGTCATATAGGGCTCATAATCATCCAGAAGAGCATCGTAAATATTCTCCTGATAGCCAATGGTTTCTGCTTTTTCCTTGACCAAAGCAAAAAGTTTTTTTAACTCTGGCTCAAAAATTGAATAATTCCTTGCTTTTTTAGCCTCAGCCCATTTGGCCTGAGAAAGGCTGGTTTGCCTTGAAATAGCCATCACAAGGTCCTTGGACAAGGCAGCCTCTTTTTGATAACGCCTAAAGGCTTCACGAAGCAAAGCCTGGTCGTCGCTCAGGCCCTCAACAGGAAACCGATTCACATCCTCAATCCCCATGGATTCAAAGGCATCCTGCCACCGGGGATCAACTATCTTGTCATGGCAAATACCCTGCAATAGGGCCAATTGCTCCGCCCGTTCTCCAATGGCTTTGCGGGGCATATAGGTTTCCTGGTCCCATCCCAAAATCGCCATACTATGAGCCAATAGCACAATTTCCTTATCCAATTGTCTTAAATCATCTCGCCACTTCATGCCAGCCCCCTCATTTAAGCTAAATTGTCACGATTTTGTCGTCAGATACTTCATTCACAAAAATATCCAGATACCGACCTGAATGTTCAAAATCCCTGTCAGGAAAATAGGTCTTGGAAAAAAAATATAATATATCACTCATATCCGCGAAAGAAGCGGTTTCCGAATACCTGTAATAACAATCATATTTTTGTAATATCTCGCGACGCTTTAAATCGGTTTCCAGCTCCGCGTCGGTTGTTTTACGAATATGATTTCTCAAGCCGCCATAATAAGCCCTGGAAAAGAAAAAAAGGTTCAATTTTTTCTTTTCATCCATATAATACAATTCATAAATTCCCGGAATAGAGGGTATTTTTCGGACAATATCATATTTATCTGCTTTTGTAATCGAAGACCATTGGATGAGATAAAAAACAGAACCATCTTTTTCTTTTTTTTTAACGAGGGCTTTCAATCGACCTTCCCTGAAAAAGGATTATAATTCAAAAACAATCAGAATCGCGTCATCTTTATGAGAAAATCCATTACTACAGGCTTTTTGACTAAAAAGCTCAATTTCCTGAACCAAAAGGTCCTTTAGCTCTTGAGAAGACAAATGCTTATTCTCCATTAAAAGTTTGGACATGGTCTCCTCTCCGAATTTCTCCCCGCAATTATTAAAACATTCATAAATACCATCGGTGAATAAAATCAATTTATCACCCTTGGCCACCTCAACCATATCTTCTTCATATTCATGATCCAGGGTAATACCTACTGGTATTCCGCCGTTTTTCATATGAATCAGCTCATTACTGTCTTTTTTAAGAACATACTGAGCCGGATGACCGGCACAGGAAAAATAGAGCTTACCTTCCTTTTCAGAATACATGGCGCAAAAGGCCGTGCAAAACATATTCTCAAGAAAAAAAGGCTGAAGCTCTTCATTGATAGACTGAATAAAATCCTTGGGGTGCCTGTAATGACTAAACTGATGCTTCAAAGACAATTTAAACATGATTGACAAAATGGCCGCGTGAACACTATGCCCAGTTCCATCGGCAACCACAAAAAAATGGTCGTCACCAATAGACTTAATATAATAAAGATCCCCACCGATTTTATGGGACCCAAAGGAATAATATAAACCTATCCTGTCCTGAAGGTTCTCGGGAATATCGGAATGCACAATTTTGTGTAAAATGGTCCGCGAAACCTCAAGCTCATAATCGAGCTCAACCAAAGCCATTTCAAGCTGTTTTGACAAACTTCCAATGCGAAGCCGGGTCTGATTCCTTTCAAGGGCATATAGAATAACCCGCTCCAAAACCCTGAAATCAACATTACCCTTGATCAGATAATCCTGGGCTCCCTCCTGAACAGCCTTAAAGGCCAATTCCGAGTCAATATGACCAGTTAATACTACAATAGCCGTTGCCGGAGCCAATTCATGGGTTTTACGCACGGTTTCAAGCCCGCTCGCATCGGGAAGTGAAAGGTCCAAAATAATGATATCGAATTTATCAGTTGAGTAAGCTTCTTTTAAAGCCTTTATGGAATCAACACGTGATAATTTGGCGCGTATTTTCGTGCTTTCAGATAAAGCTTCACCTATTAATCGGGCATCACCCGGATTATCCTCAACTAATAAAATTCTGACATCTTGCTTGCTCAATATTAAAACCTGCCTGTTATTCTAGAATAACTATTTTTCATTGTCTTAGTCAATATACCACTTTATCACTCAACATTATATAGAGTTTGTCCGGAATAAAAAAAATCTTTTGTTGTGGCGTCATCAAAAACAACTCCCTGGCAATATAGAAACAACATCCTCTGCCATCTTTCTCTTCAATAATCCCTTTGCATTTCCCGGCAGACAAAAAAAAAGCTGTTCTAAGAAGAACAGCATTAAAATGAGCCGCGAAGGATTCGAACCTTCGACCCACGCCTTAAAAGGGCGTTGCTCTACCAACTGAGCTAGCGGCCCAAAGCTTGGCTAA
>JAFGWI010000122.1 GCA_016937215.1 Spirochaetales bacterium
AGCGGAGTTATGGAAAGCCTGGCCTGCTGTAATGAAATGAAAGCAGGAAACGCCCAACGTAACAACCAGCTAAACAAATACAAAAAGAGTATTTATTTAGCTCCGCTGTTTTCAGGGCGTTACCTGGGGTGTAAAATCTAGGACTGTTATATAAAACTTTTTGCCCCCATTTTTTATAGGATTTATTTGCACCTTTAAGCTTTTCATAAAAAAAGGTTACCCATGCGTCCTGGCCTAGTCATAAATGCTCCGATTTGTTACTCGCCTCCGCAACCATAAAGAATCTAACCTGTCTCATCGATCGTCTCGTAATTTTATACACGCAAACACTTTATTAGCGAATCAATACGATTTTAGACAACTGGGATTCTTCACTTTGCTCCGCTGCGTTCAGAATGAATCAGGATTTCTCCGCGGTAAAATGTACATAATAGAAGAAAATTCAGAATCTGAAGATATTTCTTTTCTCCTCTATTGAAAAAGTATAAAAAAAAAGGCATTATTCAGAACATATGAGACGAACGCCTCCATTCATTTTTTTCCTATTCCTCTCATTTTTTACTTTATTTAATTGTAACTCGCAACAAAAAAATACCCTTATTGAAAAGGGAATTTTGGAGCTAAAAGACAGTTATTTTTCAGAAAGCGAGCTCATTTCCTTGAACGGAACGTGGGAATTTTATTGGAACCAGTTTACGGGTCCCAAAACCCTGCCCGACCAAGCACCAGCATATATTTCTGTTCCAGGGTCATGGACAGCTCTTCAAAAGGACGGCATGTCTTATTCAGCTAACGGATTTGCCACTTACCGTGTATTGATTAAAACCGCAAGAGCCCGCCACTATTGGGGAATAAAGGTTTTTGACATTTGTACTGCCAGCCGTATTTTCGTAAATGGCGAACTCATGGCAACAGCAGGGAACCCGGCAAAATCACAAGCCGAAAACATACCCTTATTTTTACCCTTATCGCTGAATTTTTATTCTGAAAGCCCGGATATTGAAATCATTATTCATGTATCCAATTATTATTTGCATCGGGGCGGATTGTGGAAAGAAATTGTATTTGGAACAGCTAAAGCTGTAAATCAATTTCAAAACGCCCAGGTAGGTTTTGATCTTCTGGTTTTCGGGGCATTGCTTTCCATGAGTATTTACCACCTGGTTTTATATTTACTGGGTAAAAAGGACGGCGAAACACTGTTTTTCGGCCTCTTCTGCCTATTAATGGCCTGCCGGACTTTAATAACAGGCCAGCGTTTTCTTATTTCTCAGTTTCCCGAAAGCAGTTGGTTTCTCATGCATCGCTTAGAACTCATATCCATATATCTGGGACTGGGAATATATTCTGGTTTTTTGAAAAATCTTTTTCCCCAGGAAACAAACCGGTCGATAAACAGGGTCATTTTTTTCTTTTGTATAGGTTATAGTGTATTCACTTTGTTACTCCCGCCCACATGGTTCGACTCAAGCTTTCGCGTTTTTATTTTTTTACTCATTTCCATGTGCAGCTATACCATATTTATAAACATAAAGGCCATTATCAATAAACGCGTCGGCAGCCCCATATTGTTTATCGGCTCCTTAATTCTTGTCGCATCCATTATCAACGACGTTTTATACTCCCAATTACTTATACAAAGTATGTATTTCACCCCTCTTGGATTTATTATCTTTATCATTTGTTCTGAATTTACATTTAACATCCGTTATATTTTAGCAGAAAAAGAATTAAAAAAAAGCGAGGAAAAAAACAAGGCCCTATTGGAAGCTTATCCTGATACGATTTTACTCCTTGATAAATACACCAAAAAAATCCTTGAATACAAAATTAATTTCAACCTTCTTGCTTTACTCGGTTCACTCGATTTAAAACAAAAATCACTAGATGAAGTATTCCCTGATTATTTTTCAGCGCCCTTACTCGAAGCCCTTGCATTGAAAAACATCAATCAAAAGGCCATCGAGATTCAACACACCAATAAAATTCAGCATTATTATGAAGCCAGGTTAGTCGAAAATCAGGATAAAATCCTGATTATCATCAGAAACATTACTGACAAAAAAAATATTGAAAAAAAACTCGCGCTCCAAAAAGAGCAATTGATTCAAGCTGACAAACTCGCTTCGCTGGGGACCCTGGTGGCAGGTGTGGCGCATGAAATAAACAACCCTAATACATCAATTTTATTGTCCTCAGAAATTCATAAAGAAGCCTGGACCTGGGTATTCAATGTTATAGAAGAAGAATTCAGCACCGACATTCCATTGTCCATAGGCAACATGCATTATGATGAATTTAAAAATGAAATGGAAAAATCCTTTGAACGGATTGTCAGAAATTCGAAACGAATCAAAACAATTGTGGAGGAATTAAAAGCATTTTCAAGAAAAGAAATAGGCTCTGCCACGGAAATAATTGATTTAAATCAGGTCATTCTCAATTCCATCGCGCAGATACAACAAATCATTAATAAACACACTCATCATTTTACAACAGAACTGGATTCTGACCTACCCGGCTATAATGCCGATGCCAGCAGATTAGAACAGGTTTTCACTAATATCATTAAAAACGCCTGCCACGCGCTTGAAGATACTTCAAAAGCAATTATTATTACAAGCAAATATATTAAAGAAAGTAACGAAATACATATTGAAATCATTGATCAGGGAATCGGAATGGATGAAGATACCATCCAAAAAATTACAGATCCCTTTTTTACAACCAAGCGACTCGATGGAGGTTTAGGCTTGGGCCTGTCAATTTCCAATAAAATCATTAAAGATCATGGAGGCCAAATTGAATTCATTTCAAAACCAGGGGATGGCACCAGGGTTCGAATTGTTTTCAGTTTGTCTGAAGGAGAAAAAAAATGATTAACACTAAATTCCCGCTAAATCCATTATTGATCGTAGATGACGAAGAGGATGTTCTCGAATCATATAAAATGGCCTTACGTTTTAATGGCATAAATAATTTTATTCTTTGCCAGGACAGCCGACAGGTGGCTTCCATCCTTTCTGAACAGACAATTTCTGTAACACTATTGGATTTATTTATGCCGCATATAACAGGACAGGTTTTACTCAAAAATATAAAGGAAAGCCATCCCGAAATTCCGGTTATTGTAATTACAGGCTCAAACCGTGTTGAAACCGCGGTAAGCTGCATGAAGGACGGAGCCTTTGATTACATGGTAAAACCAGTTGAAAACAGCCGGCTCACAAGCAGCATTAGGCGCGCTTTAGAAATCAGAGAATTACAGGATGAAGTCTGCTTTTTAAAACAACAGGTTTTATCAGAAAAAATTGACCACCCAGAGGCTTTTTCAGAAATCATAACCGCAGATACAGCCATGAAATCGATCTTCAAATATATTGAAGCCATCGCTATAACCCCAAAACCAGTACTCATTACAGGAGAAAGCGGCGTGGGCAAGGAGCTCATCGCCCAATCTGTTCATAAATTAAGCGGGCGGGAAGGCGAATTTGTACCAGTCAATGTCGCAGGCCTGGAAGACACCATTTTTTCCGATACCCTTTTCGGTCACAAAAAAGGCGCCTTTACCGGAGCCGATTCACAACGTCTGGGCTTAATCGAAAAGGCATCAGGGGGGACCTTATTTCTTGATGAAATGGGCGATCTTGATCATAATTCCCAGGTGAAATTACTGCGTTTACTGCAAGATCATGAGTATTTACCTCTTGGTTCTGATATTGTCAAGAAATCCGATGCGCGCATTATCGCGGCAACAAATGTCGATTTAAATGAAAAGCAGCAAAAAAAGCTCTTTCGACCCGATTTATACTTCCGTCTTATGACACATCACATTCATATTCCGCCATTAAGAGAAAGAAAAGAAGACATTCCAATCCTTATCGATCATTTTGTTAACACAACATCCCAATCCATCGGCGTCGCGATTCCACACATCCCCGATGAAATTTTCCCGTTACTGACATCTTATGATTTTCCTGGAAACGTACGGGAACTCCAATCCATTATTTACGACGCTGTTAGCCGAAATAAAGAAAACACATTGAATTTACAACTATTTAAAAAACATATTGATAATCATAAAATGCCTATTGGCATTTCAGAAAGCAAAAAGACCAAGGGTTTTTCAATTTTTTTATCCGGCAAATTTCCCACCCTTAAGGAAGTTGAAGATTTTATTATCGAAGTGGCCATGCAAAGAGGAGAAGGAAATCAATCAATTGCTTCAAGATTACTGGGAATCAATCAATCAACTTTAAGCCGGAAAATCCGCAATAAAGATTTCAAAGAAACATGAAATTCTTCATTATTTTACTTCTGCTATTTATTTGTGATTCAATTTTTTCCATTGATATTATTTATATGTCCAATAATGACAAAATTTCAGGATCAATTGTAGAGATGTCAAAGGAATCCATCATTATAGAAACAGAATACGGAAAATTAAAAATAAACAGAACCTATGTTACAAAAGCGGAACTATCAGCCAATTTTGATGAGAATTCAAACACAAATAATATTTTGCTAAAATATTTATTTGATAACAATATAAAAAATACCTCAACCATCCCCAGCACACAAGTTGTGAGCGGGACACTCACTTTTTCGACCGATATTGATAACATCGAGCAATCATGTTTAGAAAATCGTGAAACAGGAACTTATATATCAATCAATAACAATAGTCAATTGATGAATTATAACGATTTCTGCATCTGCTTCATGATATGTCCTACAGACCCAAACAGAACACAATATATTTTCAGCCAATGGAATTCAACAAAAGAAACCCAAGCTGACGGAAAACTGGCAATATCTTTCAAGAAAGATGTTTTAATCATTTATCTCGTCGACACAGAAGGCATCTATCACACCTACACAATCCCAAATATAATTGAATATAATACTTGGCAATCAATAATCATAAACAAAAACAATTCAACACTCGCATTGTTTAAAAACAATGGGCTAATAAAAAGCATAGACTTGGGTTTTCATGACCTTCTCCAAACAGAGGCGACAATTATCTTATTATCTGCCAGATACAGAGACAAAGATTTTTCAAGCTATAGTTATCTGGGAAAAATCGACCAGTTGTTTTTCTATAACAAAGCATTGAAAGAAAATTCGATTAGTCATTTTTACACAGGAAAGTCTTTCTGATCATAATTAAATCCCACTTTCCGCACTAAAATCGCAATTTCTTAACCCTCAATAATATAAAAAATTAACTAAATTCACGGCAAAACAGAAGGGAGAGCGGAACATTTCACTGTGAATTTAAAAGCTCTATATTGGCAACCCTATAAACCCGTGAAAAGGATTGTTCAGCATTGCCCTTTGAAGGCAGAAAACCATAGTCGCCTATAATTACAAGCTAAAATGACTTTTTATTTTTACGCTTAATTTGAAACAATAAAACAAACATAATGACTAACGGAACAAGAGCAAATAAATACAAAACAACAGGAAAATTTTTGGCGTCTACAACCCTGATCTCCCTGTTACTTAATTGAAAATATTTTCCCTTTTCATCCTGAAGTCTAATTTTGTAATAGGACTGTTTATCGTCTAAGGACACATAAAAAGCTCTCAAAGAATCGGTTTTCTCATCATTTTTTTTGGAAACTGAATTCAATCGATATTTATCATTGTATAATTTTGAAGAAGTTCCTAATTCAAATACCTGCTCATATACTACCTGGGTTTGCCTGGAACTCATAATTTCTATTTGCTTATTCATAAGCTCTAAAGTTCTGACAAATCTGAATTGACCCGGATTCCCACTTGTTTCCTCACCTATACTTTTTGAAAAATAAAAATCATTATATTCATTTTGATAAAAAGGAGTAATATATAAATCTGAATGCCTATCTGTATAAAAAATATATTTTGGCGATGGCAGAATCACAGGAGTAGACCAAATACTAGCAGGAATAATTTGATAACCGACTATATCTCTTTTTGCAGGCTTAAACAAAACAAGATTTCGACGAGACTCATCAACAATCCTGTTGTTACCTTCCGTAACATGAATTTGATATATCCCTTCAGGTAAATTGATATAAAAAGCCTGCCATTTAAAAAAATCATTGATAAATGGTTTCTCCGGCTTCAAAGGTTCTATCAGCGAATGATAAACATCCATCAGTTCTGAGCTTGACTTTTCTTCTTGAGAAAATTTTCTTAGATCCTTTAAAATTTGCTTTTTATTTTCCTGATAATTTTCAAAATCATCCAGATATTTCTGGTAATTTCGATTATATTCCTCCATCTGCATTTCGATTTTTTCAAGTTCAACATCCATATCCCGCCCTTGTAACACCTTCCAGTTTTTTGAAGGCGCATCTGATTGGTCATGAATTATTAAATTAGTCTCATTTATAACTTTTTTAACCAAATCCTGGCCATGAATTTCCAAAACAACATTAGACTCCAATTCCAATGCCCCATTATTTTCATGTGGTGCCTTTAAAAAAATTTGGATAAAATTCGGCTCATCAGCAAGAAGATAAATTGATCCATCATCATTAATTTCTGAAAAACCCATTCCATTAAATACTTTTAACAAATAAACAAACTCTTGTGGCTTAAAAAGTTCATCAGCACTAAGAAAAGCAGAAAAAAAGCAAATGGTAACTAATGCTAATTTAGTTTTCATTCAGTTTCCTTTTTTGATTCATGTTAATAACAAAGAAGGTTAGAAGATTAACAAAAACAATTAAAACCATACTCAGGACAAAATAAACAACCTGAGAAACACTGTGATCATAATAGGAAGATGTTATAAATTGACAAAAATAATTAATAGGGTTTAACCATTGGAAAATCGAATTTATTAAATTAAAAATAGATTTAAATATTCCGTCTATCAACATAAAATCGATGATCGCGAACACAAGAAAAAACATAAGAACAAATATGGTAATAAAAATGCATTTTTTCTTGGATTGACATAAAATATAAATTAAAAACACATAACTTATAAACGAAATAAAAGCCAAAAAGGCAGATAATAATTCTACATAAAAAATATATCCTAATACCAAATTTGTTAAAACAGAAGCAAGTAGAAAAAAACCATATAAAATACCAAGAGTTAACAAACTTAAAAGAAAATAATTAAGAACTAGTATGATAAAATCATAAAACTCAACCTTTTTCCCACTCCTCAGATACATCAAATCAAATTGAGTTAATGAATCGATAATCAAAAATATTAAAACCGGAAACACAGCTACAATTAAAACAAAAGCAAATGGACCTTCAGCAAATAAATGGGTCATGAAAGTGTGCCCAAATATAAAGGATAAAGAAGAATCTATGGTGTTAAAAAAAATATTGGCTTGGGCATTAAATCCTGCCGGACCTATGGCCAGTAAAAAAAAATGAATAATCAGAACCGATAATAAAAGGCTGAAAAATAAAGTAAAATAATAAGCCGGAGAAATCATTATTTTTAAAATTTGTTTTTTTACGGAAGTAATAATAACGGCAGGGTCAGCCATTTCAACTCTCCTTAATCGAATTTGATTTATCCCGCGATGTAAGAACAAGTTTAGACAGCTTTAAAATACAGGCCTCATGTGTTAATCAGCTAATAAAAATTCCAGCTCATATGAAGCATATGAGTTACAGTACTTTTTTTTGCGATCATTTATGATGATGTTATTGATAGTCAACACGGCCACAGGGTTCATCATTTGTAATGTTTTTACTTAACTGCTTTTCATCAAAAGAATGAATTTAAACAACCTCGTTCAACGTTACTTAAGCCACTTTAGAAAAAAACTGTTACCAATAGACAGTATAGTCTTTTGCCACTCCTTAAAATAACACAGACTACACCATAACAGGGTGTTTTAAAAAAATACCAGAGCTGATTACAGGCAAAAGAACCTTACGAATTCATTATACGCTAATAAAATATTTTTCACCAATGATAGTGATTCCTTATAAACCTCTGTTTTACAGGGGTCTCTCCAAAATAAAATCAAAATATTGAAACAATTTCCAAAGAATAATTATTAGCTTGCTCATTCTTCACCCAATGAACCAGTTTTGTCTTAACTTCGCCCGGATTCCCTAATTTAATATCATTTCCATTTATACTTAATTTAACTGCATCAGCATTGGACATCCAGAGCACCGCTTCACGGTTTACAGATAAGGGAAGAGGATCATCCTTATAAAAATATCGTTGTTCCTGAAGTTTGTCATCCAACAGATATCTGAACAAACAATAATTCTGAAACTCAATATTGATATTATAATTTTCAGGAGTCCTAGCCACAAGAATTTTTTCAGCATCATTCTTAAGTCGATACTTGGAATAATTACTATTAGAAGCAACCACAGGCAAATCAATATCAGACTGGTCAATTTGCGGATCTTTTGCTGTCATGGAAACAGTAATCTTGGTTAACATTAATTTAGCATCCTTATTTTCAGAAGAACCCACATATGTTAATTTCAGATCATACTGATTATCTTTATCAAGATCCAGATATTTTTCTTCGGTTAAGCCAAAACTCAATATCTGATCATCATAAACCATTTCAAGTTTATCAGAGATACTTTGAATTTTAAAAATATAATCCTTATTTTTTAAGGGAAATCGAATTGAATCACCCTGTCGAAAAACCTTGGTGACAATTTCCTCTTTAAACAAGTATTCCTCTTGTAACGCGCTCATGTTTTCATTTGAATTAGCGACAGTTTCAACCACAGGAACTTCACCAGCAACCTTTGTAATGGTAACCGGAGAAAATACAAAGTTCATTAAAACAAATAGGATCCCGGCAACAAGTCCAATCCCCGCCAAAGACATAATAACAATAAAAAAAGGTGAAACCTTTTTCTTCATGTTCAGAAGTTCATCCATTGGAATCGGTTGTTCCTGAATCTTGAAATTCCGATAGAGTGTTACCAACCTGTCCGGCTCTAATGACAGAAAATCGGCATAATTTTTTAAAAATCCGATCAGATAAGTCTCGCTGGGAAAAGTAGAAAACTCCTCATTTTCCAAAGCCACAATAAAGTGTTTGGAAATTTTAGTTTCTCTCGCTATTTGCTCGACCGAATACCCTTTGGATTCACGTGCTTCTTTTAATTTTTCGCCAAATAATTCCATGAATTAATTATCTTCCTCAAATAGAAAATTTTTATAAACATAAGCTGTTGCCGGTGATTCTTCGTTAAACAATTGATCAGGTAAATTTTGGTTCAAACGAATATTTTCAAAATCAAATTGAACCAAAACATTCTGTACGGTTATGCCCTTTATTCGCCGAATCAAATGGTTGGAATCAAAAGAAATTTCCAATTCCTTATAACCTTCCGCGGAATGCCGCCAAATGAAGCGCAATTTAACGACCAATTCATCCTCATGATTTTCATCCAAAGGAATCTTATCAGGCCCCACCGCATAAGAAACAGTGTAATTATTAATCAGATAAATCAACCCCTGCTGCCTGGCCATGGAAGCAATTGCCGCGCTGCTTTTTCGAGGCAGCCTTTGCTCAAGGGTTACAGCGTGCTGAGGCAGATAAATCAATAAATTCTCACCATCCACTGTTAAAATCTGCCCAGGAGGTTGAGTAAAATCAATCCTTATCAAATGGGGATTCTTATAATAAATTGTCCCCGACATCTCGGTCTCACCCTGAAGAATGCTTATACCAGCCTCATAATCCTCAATTGTTCCGTACTTTGCGCTTGCCTGCTCCAGGAAATCATCTGCTGTTAAAATTTCCTGAGCCATCGCGTATGAGAATGTAAAGATAAAAAGAAAACAGAATAATTTTTTTAACATAAACCAGCCCTTAATAGACAGCAATTTTACATTTAAATACAAATGTTTAAAATTGCACCTAGGTCACAAACACCCAAAAGCATTTTTCCATTAGAACGATAAAAAAAACATCATCAGAACTGCCCTAAAAAATGTTTTTCAATCAAACTGTTCAAATAAAAAATAGCCGCTTAATTTGGATTTACTATTGCAGAATTGATTTTCTTTGTCAAGTAACAGAATTAATTCTCAAAAACAACCCTTACACCAGTAAAATCCCAGTCACTTATATTCCGCATTCTAAAATATTCAGGATAACCTGGGCTTTACTCATGATTTGCTGACAATAAACAAAACCCCTTTATGAATTAAAGAGACTTCAAAACGATTTTTTCCGTAAAAAAATCAAGGTGCTTCCTTTTCCAGCTCCCTTTTCAACAAAAATTTTAAATGATCATTACTTAATTTTAAGAATTCGTCGCAATCAGGACAGACAAAACGCTGATCCTTCAAATAATTTTGCGCGCACCCTATACAATAAACCTTTCCGCAAGAAGGACACTCCCCGGCAGGAGCGCTCGCCGGAGGCTCTCCATGAATCCTGATGGCACCTTGAGGCGGAACATCCTTCCGCACCCACCAGGCAACATCACAGAGGCTGCAATGATATTGCTGCTCCGTAAAATCGCGAATCCTTTTCTTTATATACAAAGCTTCTTCATGGTCGGGTTTTACAGCCAAAACCTCATCTAGATAAGATCTGGCTTCATCATACTTTCCACGGTCGATATAATAGGAAGCCAGATTGATCTTTGTTTCCGGATTTTCCGGTTCAAAAGATAAAGCTTCCTTGAAAGCCACCTCAGCGCGAACCCATTCCCGCTTAATCAATGCCAGATAACCAAATAAATTGCAAACACTGGCACTGGGTCTAAGATCATATATTTCGGTCAACAATTCTTCGGCCCGCATAATCATATCCAGCTTCAAACAGGTACGGGCGCAATTTTCCTTGATATCAAGATTATTACCATCAATTCGAAGGGCTTTATCATACTCCAGTATCGCGGAATCATAGGACTTCCAGAGAGTCAATAAATTCCCCCGCTGGTTAATCACCAAGGGGTTCTGGGCCAAATCATCATGATTCAAAACCTGAAGAGCCTCTTCTTTTTTGTCCTGCAATCCCAAAGCCTGTGAATAATTCACCAAAACATCAACATTCCCCGGATCCGAAGCCAAGGCCTTTGAAAAACAATCCTCTGCCTTTGAAAAATCCGCGTTATCCATGGCCATTTTGCCCTCAAGATTTAAAACCCACACATCCTGAGGCGCCAAATCCTTGGCTTTTAACAATTCCATTTGGCCGCTTTTATTAAAAAGATAAAGATTTTCAGCCGCTTTGAGCCAATATAGATAATAATCAGGTTCAATACCAACTGCTTTTTGAAACAATTCAGCTGCCTTTTCTCGATTACCCTCAGACACCTTAATCAAGGCTGAAAGAAAGTAAACAGCCCCTTCCTCATAACCCGATTGAATCAATTTTTCAAAAACCTCATTTGCCTTATCCATCCTGTTTTCATGAAACAAGATCTTGGCTTCCAAGGCCTGAACATCTTTGTTTTCAGGATCAATTTTTTGCACACGGGCGAAAACCGGGTACAAATCATTATAATTTTCCTGGTTAAAAAAAATTTTAGCAGCCCTTAAATAAGCCTTTAAAGCTTCTTCGGGCTTTGAAATCATTTCAAAGGACCTGGCTACATTAGTATAAAAAAGAGGCACATCCTTCTGAATCTCAATCGCTTTTTTATAGGCGATGATCGATTTTTTCCAATTACCCAAAGCATATTCACAATTACCCAGAAGATTCCAGGCTGTTGAATTTTCAGCTGTATGTTCCTGGATTTTCAAAAGATAATCCCGGGCTTCGAGGGTCGCGTTCTGTAAATAAAGAAGATTTACTTTCTCCATCATGGCCTGTTTGTTTTGGGGTTCCAGTTCCAGGCATTTTTCAACATTTTTCAATGCCAAATCATAAATACCCAAATTAACAAGCAGCTCTGCCATGAAAAAATAATCTTCCACCTCAGGTTTTTTATTCCGTAAAGCACGACGCATCTGAATCACGGCATTATTAAGCTGCCCCGAATCAGCAAAGCTGTGGGCCAGAACCACCCGGTTTTCGGGATTCTGCGGAATCACCTGGTTCCAACGCTCGAAATGCTTTTCAACCTCAATAAAACGCGATTCAAGAAAAAAACTTTCCAGATAAAAAACAGCAGAATCTTTTTCATCAAAATTCTGAGCCGCGAAACCAATTTGACCTGATGTTAAAACATCATCCTCAATTTCCGCCACCCATTCATCATTGATGTAAAAAGAAAAATGTGTGTCGCGGCAAATAACGCGAAGGGAATTCTTTTCAGGAGTAATTTGAATTGATTCTGTCCAACCAATACGGGGCATGGGATTCCCGTTAAAAACAACATCAAAACGAAAAAAACCCTTGTTGGAAATTAAAAAATAATAGAAATTTTCATCATTTGAATATTTAAAAACAAAACCCATGGCCGAATAGCCATTCTCGGGACAAAAGGCTATATCTGCTTCAAACATGAGCTGATCGTATCGGTACAGACTGTCCAGAGACCAGGCAAAAAGGCTTTTCTTGTTAATTTTCAGAACAAAACGACCCTTATCATATTCAGCAGAATAACGCGAGCCTTGTTCAGCAAGAAAGCGTTTCTGATCAAAAAAACCAAACTGGGTTTTCCATTTTTCCGAGACTAGATCAAATTCATTTGGCTTTGGTTTTTTTCGAAATAATGAAAACATAATTAGTTA
Organism: Spirochaetales bacterium; assembly: GCA_016937215.1. Classification (GTDB taxonomy): domain Bacteria; phylum Spirochaetota; class Spirochaetia; order SZUA-6; family JAFGRV01; genus JAFGWI01. Next base: position 12,644 of record JAFGWI010000122.1, read on the forward strand.
TATAAAAGGATGACAGCCAAAATTTCAAGCGGTTTTTCACCGGAATTTTTAATGGAATGACCTTTTCCGCTGGAAGTCAGCAAAGCATCCCCAGAGGACAATCGCCTTATTTCTCCATTATCATCAACCTCGGCTTCGCCGCTGATAATATAATAGATTTCCTCTTCATTTTCATGAACATGGTAACCCACCGAGCTGCCAGGTTCCAGGGTCATGGACGCGAACAATCGCGCCTTGCCATGCAATTCATCCTGCTTAAAAACATGGGTAATCTTAATCTGACCATTACCTCCGCGCATTTTATCACGAATATCAATTTCCATTTGCTCAAGCGTTTTAACCATCAAACCACTCCTTTATCAACGATTATTGTAATTGGAAACATCAGAATCCTTAACCACAACATCATGGGCGCTACCCTCACGAATACTGGTTGAAGAAACAGCCGTGATTCTGGCCTTTTGCTGTAACTCCTTGATGGTAAGCGACCCCAGATTACACATGGTGGATTTGATCTTGGTCAAAGTCAATTCCAGGTTATCCTTGAGCTTTCCGGCATAGGGAACAAAGGCATCAACACCTTCTTCAAAACTCAATTTATCTTCAGTATAACCATAGCGCTGCCAGTTTCTGGCACGGGCAGAGCCTTCACCCCAGAATTCCTTCATGTAATTGCCGCCGACCAAAACTTTTTTCGAAGGGCTTTCATCAAAACGGGCAAAATAGCGGCCCATCATTACAAAATCCGCGCCCATGGCCAATGCCAGAACAAGATGATAATCATGAACAATACCACCGTCGGAACAAAGCGGAACATAATAGCCGGTTTTCTTGAAATAATCATCCCGGGCTTTGGCCACATCAACTACAGCCGATGCCTGTCCGCGGCCAATACCCTTCTGCTCCCGGGTAATACAAATCGCGCCGCCGCCGATTCCGACCTTTATGAAATCAGCTCCAGCTTCGGCCAGATAATAAAAGCCCTCCTGGTCTACCACATTACCGGCGCCGACCTTTACCTTGTCGCCATATTCTGAACGTATCCATTTAATCGTATCATGCTGCCATTCAGAATAACCATCAGAAGAATCAATGCATAAAATATCCGCGCCGGCTTTGATCAGCTCGGGCACCCTTTCCGCGTGATCGCGGCTGTTAATTCCCGCGCCGACAATAATCCGTTTTTCCCGATCTACAAGCTCCAGGGGATTTGCCTGATGAGCATCGTAATCCTTTCGAAAAACCAGATGAAGCAGATTATCATTTTGATCCAGAACCGGAAGGCAATTCAATTTATGTTCCCAAATCATATCATTGGCTTCCATTAATGAAATACCATCACGAGCATAAATAATCGAATCAAAAGGCGTCATGACCTCTGAAATTCTGGTGTCAAGAGTATGCCTGTCCAGTCTGAAATCCCGGCTGGTCAACATACCCAGAAATTTTCCATGGGGTGAACCATCTTCAGTAATGGCAATAGTGGTATGATCCGTGATTTTATGCAAATCCAGAACCTCACGCAAGGTATGGCTTGGTTTTAAATTGGAATCACTCTCAACAAAACCTGCCTTAAAATGCTTTACCTTCCTGACCATTTCGGCCTGACTGGCAATGCTCTGAGACCCAAAAATAAACGACAAGCCCCCGCTGCGAGCCAAGGCAATGGCCATGTTATGATCAGACACAGCCTGCATAATTGCTGAAACAAAGGGTATATTCAAATTCAACTCCGGGTCTTCTCCCTTTTTAAATTTCACCAAAGGAGTTTTCAAAGAAACATTTTCCGGCATATGCTCTTTTTTAGTTAAATTTGGTATAAGAATATACTCACTGAACGTCCTGGATGGTTCAGGATAAATCACTGCCATGGGAATTGTCCTCCAATATTTATTTAGTTAAAACTGAAATGAAAAACCATAAGAAATGTCTATTTTATTCTCGTTAATAAAATAATCTAAAGATAAAATAAGATCAAGCCATGGAAGGGTAAGAAAAAAGCCCAGACCCGCGGAATTATAAATTTCGTTAAAATTAATGGAATAATCCATGGCATCAATAAAGGCCGAATCAAAATAAACAACACAGCCTGGTTGTAAAGCAACCGAGAAATACTCAAAGCAAGGCAGATTTATTCTGACATCAAAATTATTCACCAGCTTCAAATAAGAATCAAAGCGGCGGGAAGCAATTCCCCGGACAACCCCGCCCAAAGCGCTCTCAAACGAAAGCTCGCGCCCGCCCACGCTTTGCCGAGTCAAAATAGGAATAGCAGCGCCAAAAAGCGCGTCAAAAATAACCCTGTTGCCAAAATAAATATTAAATCGATTTAAAGCAGAATTTCCAGCATTTTCCAGATCCAGCACCGTCAAAAAACCGCGGACATCAACAGACAAGCGCTGAAAATCATTCCGGCCTATCACCTCATTTACCAGAAACAAAGGCGCCCACTCGCCGGTCACATCCACCGAAAAACCCTGAACCGCCTCATGGGGATTCCTGTAAACCGAATCATAAAAAACACCCAAAGCCAGTGAATTAACAATATTCCCCCGGGCATCGGAGCGGCCAGACTGATAAATCAAGGAGCCAGGACCATAATCAGGCAGATTGTAATCAAAACCCCCGCGCAAAAGCACATGAGCCTCCAGAAGATTGTCCTTTTTCCTGGAATCGTAAAAAAAACCCTGTCGAAAACCCAAGCCCCAGTCAAAATTGATATTTTGATATAAAGCCGAATTCCCCTCAGCACTGGACACAGGCGGAACATACAAGCTGTTGTCAGGATAAAGATAATAACCAAACTCCTCATAACCCCCGCCCAATTCTATCTCAAAACTCGTCAAGCCCTGGGGAATCAGAAAAAAATCAGCATACTCTATACGCAGGGCCGCACCCCAAAACCTGAGATCAGGCACAAACTTGATCCACGGCCCCTCTTCGCCAAAAACCGGGTTCAGCGCAATAACCAGTAAAAAAGCGATCCAAAGGGTTTTCAAATTAAGGCCTCCTGAAAATCATCGGAATGCTAGAGTGTTATACATAGCACCATAAAAAGCAAGTTCTGGGAATCAGTATTCACAGCTTTGACTAAAAACCTCGAAAACCGCTTTAACATTAAAACCCGCAAATCATTCATTAAACCATTTGGGCGTTTCCCGGGGGACAGAGCTTCAAACACAGCAAAAAGCCCTTTCCAAAGCCTGTCCCCCGGGCCGGGCTTTCCAAGGCTCCGCTTTGCTCCGAAAACCTCCGGCGCGAAAAATGCGCGCCTTCGGGTTTCAGGGAATTGTTTTTGAAAAAACAATTCCCTGCCTTTCCAATCCCTAACGCGAAAAAAGCCGCCCCTGAAACAACAAAGGCGGCTGAAAATCGCGAAAACAAATTTTAATAGCGGTAATGATCCGGCTTAAAAGGCCCTTTAACCGGCACACCGAGATACTGGGCCTGCTTTTCAGTTAAAGTAGAAAGTTTTACACCCAAGCGAGCCAAATGCAACCGTGCCACTTCTTCATCAAGCTGTTTCGGCAAGGTGTAAACCTTGTTCTCCAGCTTCTTGGTAGCCAGTTCGATTTGCGCCAATGCCTGATTGGTAAAACTGTTGGACATCACAAAACTGGGGTGGCCTGTGGCGCAACCCAGGTTAACCAAACGGCCTTCAGCCAGAACAATAATGCTTCTGCCTGATTCAAGAATCCAGCGGTCTACCTGAGGCTTAATTTCATCGCGCTTGCATTTGGGATTAGTTTCAAGGTAATGCATATCGATTTCATGATCAAAATGGCCGATATTACATACAATCGCTTCATTCTTCATCTTTTCCATATGCTCACCCTTAATCACATCACAGCAACCGGTAGCTGTTACAAAAATATCCCCTTCATATAAGGCTTCCTCCATGGTTGTGACCTCATAACCCTCCATGGAAGCCTGAAGCGCGCAAATAGGATCAATTTCAGTAACCAAAACTCTCGCGCCAAACCCTCGCATGCTCTGGGCGCAGCCCTTGCCAACATCACCATAACCAGCAACAACAACCACCTTGCCGGCCACCATAATGTCGGTTGCCCGCTTAATACCATCAGCCAGGGATTCCCGGCAGCCGTAGAGATTGTCAAACTTGGACTTGGTCACTGAATCATTAACATTGATAGCCGGAAAGAGCAACTCACCCTTTTCCATCATCTGGTACAATCGGTGAACACCCGTGGTGGTTTCTTCGCTGACACCCCGGATTTTGTCCGCCATTTGCGACCATTTCTTCGGGTTCTGCTTTAAACTTTCCCGCACGCGATTGATCACAATCTGGTATTCCTTGTTGTCATAGCTTTTTTCCAACATTGAAGGGTCTTTTTCAGCAGCCACGCCAGTGTGGACCATCATGGTGGCATCTCCTCCGTCATCGACAATCAAATCAGGGCCTGAACCATCGGGCCAGGTCAAAGCCATTTCTGTGCACCACCAGTATTCTTCCAGGGTTTCGCCCTTCCAGGCAAAAACCGCTGCTGAACCAGCCTGAGCAATGGCCGCGGCCGCGTGGTCCTGCGTGGAAAAAATATTACAGGACGCCCAGCGCACCTCCGCGCCTAAGGCCGTGAGTGTTTCGATGAGCATGGCTGTCTGAATGGTCATGTGTAAACTCCCCATGATCTTCATGCCTTTTAATGGTTTCTGGGAACCGTATTTTTTTCGCAGCTCCATTAAACCGGGCATTTCATTCTCGGCCAGGTCAAGTTCCTTCCGGCCCCATTGGGCCTCGGCCATATTCCTGACCTTGTGTGATAATGATAAATCCAATGGTAAAAATCCCTTTGATTCAGTCATTAAAATCCTCCTCTTTTCAGATTGATTTCACAGCCACATAAAAAGCTGCGTGAATATCTTTTTTCAAACCCATTTCATGGGATAATTCACATTTCATTCCGGCTTTTTTAATCCAGCTTTTAATCTGCTCCCCGGAAAATCCCAACCAGGTATCACCATAGCGCTCTTGCATTTCCACCCGCTGATGGGGCAAAAACTCGAAAATAACCAGTTTACCCCGGGGCTTTAAAATCCGGGAAGCCTCCAGAATCCCGACCTCGGGATGGGGCAAATGATGAAGCACCATTTTCATCACAACCGCTTCCACCTCGCCATCACGCAAGGGAAGATGCTCCAATTCACCCAGACGAAGCTCAATGGCAGTATTTTCACCGGCCAGCCCGCGAGCCTTTTCCATCATGGAAGGCGACTGGTCTACGCCTATCACTTTTTCAGAGCTTTTACTCAGTAAAGGAAGAAGGTCGCCATTTCCACACCCAAGGTCTGCCGCGCTGCGCGCTGGTTTGATATAAGACAGTATTTTACAGGACACCTGCTCTTCATCAAAAAGCTCATTTTTCAGACTACCCCAATCGGAAGCAATAGAATCAAAAAACTGCCGGGTTTTCTGCCGCCGCTCTTGACTGATCCGGACCACCCTGGCCCGCTGTTTAACCAGGCCGGCATCTTCCAGAAAAAGATAATCCAGCCGGGACAAAAGCCTGGCATTTTCGCTGTCCCGGGCCAGGGCGTAATAAGACCACAAGCCCTCCTTGGTCAAGGTAATGAGCCCCGCGTCCAGCAGAATTTTCAAATGCCGCGAAATCCGGGACTGGCCCATATCCATGAGCTGAACCATTTCAGCCACATTAAGCTGCGATTCGCGGAGCAAATTGAGCAATTTAAAACGTGTAGGATCGGCCAGTGCTTTCAGGCCTTCTAAATACTTCATAACTATATCAGGATATAGTGATATATTACCCGGTTTTGCTAGGATATTCAAGAGAGAAAGGGATTTATTCAGGGCAATCGCACCTAAATTTTTATACTTTTTTGTCTTTGTGAGAAGGAACAACCAAAAAGCTATCCTGTTTTCTCCTCAGCGATGCATTGATAACCGCGACTACTTTTTTTTCCAAAGCAATTTGCTTCTTAATCACCGGGATTCTTCAGTCCTCTGCGCTTTGTTCAGAATGACCTAAAACCCGAAATTGTAAAAACAAAAGCAATAGTGAGTGATAATAATTTCATAGCTTTTGATTTTGATGTTCCTGAACTAACTTATTTTGGCATAGACAAAGAAGGGAATACATACTGGTATTTCAAAGAACGGAAAAAATTTCAACCGCGAATTTCGGTGTTTTCAGTGTCTTTGGTGATTTCACGTATAAACAAATTCGAAGCCCGGCCTGCCAAGCGCTGAGCCTTTCCGGCAGGCAATACCAAAAAATCTTACAAATGACTAAATTTGCCCGATCAAAGCCAGTATCTGTTGTTTTAGATCATCCACCCCGCCTGTATTGATCACCGTGTAATCGGCCATGGCAATAGGGCCGCCCTTTTCGATGTTCTCGATTTCAGCGTAATCCCGGGCCCGGGCCTGGCCGGCTGTAAGGGGGCGCATGCGGGTCGCGGCATCGTCGGAGGAAAAGAAGCGCTCTGTGAGGCGTTGATAGCGAAGGGCCGGGGGGGCGTAAACGCAGAGGATTTGGAGGCGATCGCCAAAGCTTTCCCTGAGGATTTTGTATTCGCTCCAGGAATAAAGGCCGTCGATAATGACCGGGCCCTGTTCCAGGGCGCTATGTATTTTCGGCAGGGACAGAATGGCAAAGGCGGCCATTCCATGGTCTCTCCGAAGGCCTTCGCGCATTTTCTTTTCGTTTTCAGGGGTGATTTCCTGGCCTGCTTTTTTCAGCTCGTCGATAGTGATCTGGCCGAAGCGGATGTAGTGCCAGCCCTTTTCCTGAAACAGGTCGCAGGCGATGGATTTGCCTGATCCGCACATTCCCACAACAGCTACAAGTTTATTGGCCATAGAATTCTCCTTCATAACGGCTGTTTTCAAAAGCCGCGGCGCTTTTCAGAACAATGGCGTTCGTCTGAAGTAAGCGCGCGTTATTATTTTGTGTTTGTTTAGCTAATTTTACCTGATGTTTCTTACGCGTTAGGGATAGAAGGCATGGCAGGCCATTTTTGAAAAAATGGCCTGCCAAAGCGTTTTCGTGAGGATAATTTCCTCACGAAAACCTTCGAAGCGGCAGCGTAGTGCCATATAGCCCGGCCAGAAAACCCCTGGGTTTATCTGGCAACGCCCAAAATGTCACAGGTTAAACATACACATTAATTTTCATAAACAGCTTTGGCAGGAATGTCAACAGATAGTTGGAAATTCTCAATAGCCAGAATCAGCTTTTGGCTTATTTCCTGCCGTGAATCCATATTTGGACTTTTCACAGAGAGTCATCCTGACGTATGATAGCCCCATGAAAAACCGCAATCTTATTTTGATCATCTCACTTCTTCTGCTGACCATTCCCATTGCCGAGATTTTCATGAACCTTTACGGCCCCTTGAATTCCCAGGCAAAGGAAGCTGTTTTTTTATATCCCATTTTCTCGTTGAGTATGGAAAAAAACACTTTGCAAATGGTCCAGGATTATCTGGCCGATTATGTTGAAAAATCACCGAATCTGCTTCTGGTTGATGAAAACCTGGTGCGCAGCAAGCTGGCTGATGAAGGCATTAATCTTGATATGCTGATGAAGAAGACCAGTTCCGTGATTTCCAGGGAACTGATTCGTGTGTCAAAAACCGACAAAATACTTCGGGGTTATATTCATAAAGTGGATGAAGGCTGGGAATTTTTCGGCCGGGTTTATGATATCCGTTTTGACGCGCCCAATGACGCGGTCACCATGGTTTTTTCCGATCTGGATCATTTATCCCGGGATTTGCCCCAATTCGCCAAGGCGCTTTTTAGCCGGAAAAAGGGTTTCTCCCTTTCCGATTTATCCTATGTTCCCCTTATGGTTTTTTATCTTCTGGTGGGTCTGTTTTATCTGTGGTTCTTTGTTTCTCCCCAATTTTTCAATTCCAGCAATCGGGCCAGAAAATTCTACCTCTTCTGTCTCTACCGCATACCGGAGATGTTGTTTATTTTTGCCTTTGTGCTGTTTTTATTTGCCCTTATTTTCAGCGCTAATGCCAATATGGATTATGTTAAAAAATTCATTGCCACTGGCGGTAATATTGCCCTTTCCCAGGATTCTTCTGCCGAAGTCATCAAGGTTATGGGGCGCTATTTGCCCTTGCTTTTGATCAGCGGCTTTATGTACGTCTATTTCCGTGTGAAATTCAAACGCACCTCCTTTGGCTATCACAAATCCATGAATTTTTTCAGGATCTGGGGCATGCCTTTTGTGATCATCTCGTCCTTGCTGGTCGCGTTTTCCTTTCCGTCCTTTGTTTCAATCGAGGGCTTTGGTTTTTTGGGATTTTTCGCGCTTATACCGCTTTTCTTTGTGATCGATCAAAACCGCTATTCCTGGGCTGTTTCCTATGGATTGTTCTTTGGCATCCTGTCTACCTTGATCAGCTGTTTCTGGCTGGGGACCTACAATCTTTTCGCTTTGCAATTTACCCTTTTTACCTTTGCCGTGAGTTACATGCTGTTCATGTTTCCCCTGGTGGCCAGCTACAAATGGCTGAAAAAAACACGACTGGCCTTTTTATGCTTTCCCCTGGGCTGGGTGGTTTTTGACTACCTCCGGTCCCTGAGTTTTGAGGCTTTGCCCTGGGGTTTTCCAGGAACCTCGCAGTACCAGTTTTTACCGTTTATTCAATCAGCATCGCTTTTTGGAATATGGGGTGTCAGTTTTCTGGTGGTTCTGGTTAATGCCGCGCTTTTTGTGCTCATACAGAACCGCAAAAACAAGCCACTTAAATCATCAGCTTTTCCGCTCCTGCTCACGCTTGGCCTGGTTGTGGCCAACTTGGCATTCGGCTGCCTTACCATGGCCCTTCGTCCACAGAGCGCAGAAAAAGTGGTGCGCGCGGCCTTGATCCAGGGCAATATGGACCCCCGCAAGGATATGTCTGAAAAGGTGATCAATACCCTTATTTCCCTCACCGAAAAAGCGCTGAAAGAAAATCCCGACATCATCATCTGGCCCGAAGGCGCGCTTGAATGGTATGTGCGGGCAGAACTGAGAAACAACCCTGAATTCTCCAAAGGCGCTGAAATTGTGCATCAATTCATGGATTTTCAGAAAAAACATAGAACATGGCTGCTCACCGGCACCTACGATTTGACTCTTGATGATGAAATTGAGAAAAACGAGAAAACTCGCAAGTACAATTCATCGATGTTTTTTTCACCGGAAGGTGAAATTACCCAAATCTACCATAAAATTCACCTGGTGCCCTTTTCCGAATATTTTCCCTATGAAAAAGAGCTGCCCTGGGTCATGAAAATTCTTGAGGACTTTGACGAAAAATTCTGGAACCCGGGTACTGAGCAAATCATTTTCCAGCATCCTGACTTCAGTTTTTTCACACCCATCTGTTTTGAAGATGTTTTTCCCGGGGAAATCAGACTCTTTGTGGCCAAGGGTGCTGATGTTATCATGAATATTTCCAATGATTTCTGGTCCATGACTCCCGTGGAAGCCAAACAGCACGGAGTTATTTCCCTGTTCCGGGCTGTTGAAAACAATCGCCCCATGCTCCGCTCCACGGTCAGCGGACTCACTTGCTATATCAGCGAAACAGGCCAAATCATGGCCCAGCTGCCCTATTATTCCGAAGACTTTCTGGTGGTGGATGTTCCCATACAAAAATACAGCAATTTTTCCATCTACACCCTTTGGGGCGACTGGTTTCCCTTTGCCTGTATGATCATCCTGGCTGGTTTGATGATTTACACGGCCATTATGTGGTTCAGGCGGCCGAAGAAAAACGCCTAGGCCAATTTATTGACTTTAGCATTCTGGTGCTTTCTGAAGTCTCTTTGTTATTTTAGGGCCAGGAAAAAACGGGTGATTATCTGCCTGATAGTATTCAGCTCAAAGCTTTACAAAGTTAATCAATTGACTTCAGAGCCTGATAAATCTTTAAAAAGCCCCATTTGCCCAGGTAAGCAATTTTCTATATTATTGTTACATAAACAGATTGAAAAAATTATCATTCATAGTATTGTAAGCTATCGTGAAAGCCATGGAAATTTAAAACAGAAGAGGAGAAAGCTATGAAATTATATTCACGGGATCAAGTATTAAAATATATTGCCATCACCATTGCCGCGGCTGTTATGGTAACGGTCATCGGCTTTCTTGTTTTTTATCATCCAGGGAATACAGAAATATCAAGCAGTGCCGAGCAAAACTCACCCACCCTTATTCCGGAAAATCATTCCTCTGAACTTGATTACACCCTTCAGGAAGTGAATTTTAATGGAAGTTATTCACCCCTGCCCGATTACATCACCAATGAGGAAGAGGAAACCATAGATATCTACCGCCGCCTGAACGCAGCTGTTGTCAATATCACTACCATAGTTTATGGATACAACTGGTTCCTGGAACCTATTCCCCAGGAAGGCGGTTCAGGATCAGGCTCCATTATCGACCAGGAAGGCCATGTTCTCACCAATTACCACGTAATAAAAGACGCCGATTCAGTGTCCATCATTCTGGCCGACGGTTCTGAATATAAAGGTGAAACCATAGGTATTGACCCGGAAAACGACCTGGCCATTGTCAAATTCGACCCTATGGGCAAACATCTTACTACCATACCCTTTGGGACTTCAAAAAATCTGGCCGTCGGACAAAAAGTTCTGGCCATCGGAAACCCCTTTGGTCTTGAAAGGACACTGACCCAGGGCATTGTTTCTGCTGTAAGGGCCATTAAAAACGATAACGGCCTGGTTCTCAAGGAAGCCATTCAGACCGATGCTTCCATTAACCCGGGCAACTCCGGCGGCCCCTTGCTGAACTCCCGGGGAGAGTTGATAGGGGTGAACACCATGATCTACTCACCCTCCGGAGGATCGGTGGGAATCGGTTTCGCCGTACCCGTGGACACAGCTCGCAGAATCATTCCCGATTTGATGCAATTCGGAAAGGTGAACCGCGGCTGGATCGACATTACCCCCATACAGCTTTTTCCCTCTCTGGTACGCTACGCCCAATTACCAGTCGATAAAGGCCTGCTTGTTTCCAAAGTAGAACAAGGCAGCAATGCCCAAAAAGCGGGTATCAAGGGAGGAAACCAGGCAGTAAGATACGGAAGAACTGTTTTTTATATTGGCGGCGATGTGATTGTAGAGGCAGACGGCATGACCATAAGCTCCATCGCTGATTTGTATTCAGCACTGGAGGATAACAAACCAGGAGAAAAGGTAAAAATTGTGGTGGTCCGGGGTTCACAAAAGGTTAATCTGGAAGTTATACTTTCGGAACGGCCTTCAAATTACTCGTTGTGATACCAATTTTTGTGTGACAGCGCCTTTTTTATGGGCGTTACCTGGGGCTTTGTTTTAGCACATATGGCCAGGTAAAACCATACAAGAAAAATCAATGCCTCGGCCAGGCCGGGCTGCGCGCCACTCCGCTTCCGCTTCGAAGGTTTTTTTTCGGAAATTATCCGAAAAAAAACGCTTTGGCCAGCCATTTATGAAAAAATGGCTGGCCATGGCTTCCATCCCTAACGCGTCTTTGACCCGTGATATGGTTTGGAGAGAACAGCTTTACAAAATGCCTTCGCCATCTGAAGTGAAAGCACTACAACTTGCCTTTTTGGTCAATAACGGATAAATAAAGTTAGTTACAAGCGGCAATTTCGTATTTAACGGTTGTTTAACAACCCCTGAAAGGAAAAACATGAACCCATTCAAAGTCCAATCTTCCTTTGAACCTGCCGGAGACCAGGCACAGGCTATTGAAAAACTAAGCCAGGGTGTACTAGCAAAAACCCCCTTTCAAACCTTGAAAGGGGTAACCGGTTCGGGAAAAACCTTCACCATGGCAAAAATCATCGAAAAAACCCAGTTACCGACATTGATCATTTCACACAATAAAACCCTGGCCGCTCAGCTCTACAGGGAGTTTAAGGACTTTTTCCCAGACAACGCGGTTGAATACTTTGTCAGTTATTACGACTACTACCAACCCGAAGCCTATGTGGCCGGGAAGGATTTGTATATTGCCAAGGACGCATCGATCAATCAGGAGATTGACCGGCTTCGTTTAAGCGCCACCACATCCCTGATCGAGCGGAACGACGTGATTGTCATCGCCACGGTTTCCTGTATTTACGGTATAGGCAACCCCGGTGACTACAAGGATATGAGCCTGGAATTTGCCCTGGGCCAGAAGATTGATGTCCGGGACATGGCACTAAAACTGATTTCACTTCAATACAACCGGAACGATTCGGTGCTTGAAAGAGGCCGCTTTCGCATCAAGGGAGACGTGATCGATATTCTTCCGGCCTACGCCAAGGAAGGCCTTCGCATCGAACTTTCATTCGACGAAATTGAACGAATAAGGCGCATCAACCCTCTCACCGGAGAAGCCATTCAGGAAGTATCGCGCATCAAGCTCTATCCGGCAAAATTCTTTGTGATGCCGGAATACCGCGTTCAGGAAGCCATTAAATCCATCGAAGCTGAATTAAAGGAACGCTACGACGAACTTTTAAACGAGAACAAGCAACTTGAAGCTGAGCGTCTGAAATCCCGCACCGAATATGATATTGAAATGCTTCAGGAACTGGGCTATTGCACAGGAATAGAAAATTACTCGCGTCACTTAACCGGCCGGCAATCAGGTGAACGCCCGGCTGTGCTTATCGATTTTTTCCCCCAGGAATTTCTTACGTTTATCGACGAATCCCATGTGACCCTGCCACAGATCGGAGCCATGTATGAAGGCGACCGCTCACGAAAATCTTCTTTGGTAAAATTCGGCTTTCGCCTGCCCTCGGCATTGGACAACCGGCCGCTTTACTTTGCCGAGTTCGAAAGCCTAATGGAGAGGGTGGTTTATGTTTCTGCCACACCCAGCAAAGAAGAATTAACCAAATCGACCCGGATTGTAGAACAAGTGATACGCCCAACCGGTCTTCTGGATCCTCATATAGAAGTGAGAGGCACAACAGGTCAGATTGAAGATTTGTACACTGAGATCCAGAATCAGATTAAAAAAGGCGAAAGAACATTGGTCACCACTTTAACCAAAAAAATGTCAGAGGATTTGTCGGTTTATCTAAGCGAACTGGGCGTTAAGGTGAGTTACCTTCACTCGGAAATCGACACCTTTGAACGCGTTGAAATACTCAAAGCGCTCCGGACAGGTGATATTGATGTCATCGTGGGCATCAATCTGTTAAGAGAAGGTCTGGACCTGCCGGAGGTTTCATTAATCGCCATTCTCGACGCTGACAAGATAGGATTTTTACGATCAGCCACTTCCCTTATCCAGACAATAGGCCGCGCGGCCCGAAACGTTAACGGCCGCGTTATCATGTACGCTGACAGGGAATCAGATGCCATGAAAACAGCTATCGAAGAAACCGAACGCCGGCGAAGCATTCAGGAAAAATTCAACCAGGAAAACGGAATTACTCCCCAAAGCATCAAAAAATCCATCCAGGACATATTGGTCCGTAAAAAAGAGGAAAAACAAGCCAGCGCGGAATTCTCCGTGGACATCATGAAGCAGAATTACAATTTGCTGGATCCCAAGGACAGGAAAAAACTGATACGTGAACTTGAAAAGGAAATGTTTCAGCTGGCCAAGGATCTGGAATTTGAACAAGCCGCCCTGCTTCGGGATGAGATAAAAAAGCTTCAGGATCATATTGGATAGAACCAGATACAAAGTTTGCCACATTCCCTTTATTTGATGCTGTCCGTACTCCTTTCAAAAAGGGAATAAAGATTCAATGGATAAGCCGCTTGAACAAGAGTTAACAATCAAAAATTTCCTTTATGTCATCGATTGAATCGATTCTTCACTACATTTCACCAGAATGGCCTGTGAAAAATTTTTTGCGTACAAACAATTAATTGACCAAAAATATCAAAAAATTTTCAAAGAAAATATGTAAATTCACTATCATCTGTGATATTTTTAACAATTGAAGACTTTATTTTAATAATTCTGTTATATCTACTTAATAATATTGAATTAAAAACCGGGTTCCGGTAATAAAAGTGAATTAAGAAAGGAGAAAAACATGAAAGGATTCATCAATTTAAAAGAGTTGAAACTCGAAAGCAACCAGATGGGTGCCATTATTGGTGGTGCTGCTGACGGAATTTCCGAGCTAAAAGAAACGACTCGAATGGTGCGAACGCTCTATGGAATCATTCAGGCAGCCAGACCTCTTTATGGAATCATACAGCCAGCCAGACCTCTTTATGGAATCGCCATTCCTAGAGAATAGGCAACACTAAAAAGTCTTCCTCTGAGGGACAGAAATACTATTTATAAAATCGAAAAGGAAAAGATTATGAATCATACACCCACCAACTCTGTATGGGAAATTACCTATGCCTGCAACATGCGGTGTAAACACTGCGGTTCCAGTTGTGGAGAAAAATACCCCGACGAGCTTACCTTGGAGGAAGCTTATAAAGTATGCGACGACCTGGCTGAATTGGGAATGGAAGTTGTCACTCTTTCAGGAGGTGAACCATTCCTTCATCCCCATTGGCCGGAAATTGCTAAGCGCTTGAATCAAAACGGGGTTACCGTTAACGCCATTTCAAATGGATGGTTTATAGACAAGGAACTGATTGAAAAAGCCAAAAAGGCCGGTATTGTCAACATCGGAGTCAGCCTCGATGGCTTAAAAGAAACCCACGATTTTATTCGCCGCCCGGGCGCTTTTGACCATGTGATGTCCGCTCTTGACGCGATGAACGCCGAAGGTATGCCAACGGTTATTTGTACCAGCGTTAATATGAGGAATTTCCCGGAACTGACTCAAATGAAGGAAGTGCTTTACGATAAAAATGTCCAGCGCTGGCAATTTCAAATTGCTTCACCCATGGGCAACTTGCTGGACCACCCGGACCTGATTTGCGAAATGAAGGATATTGACAAGCTTATTGATTTTAGCCATGAAGTAATGAAAGAAGACAGAATATTGGTCGACCTGGCTGACGACATCGGTTACTTTAACATCAAAGTAAATGAAATACATCAAAAATCCTCTGTTTTGAACAAGCCTTGCTCCATGAAACAAGACTGCCAGGCAGGTAAACGCGTTATGGGTATTCGCGCCAATGGAGACATCACCGGTTGTTTATCCATTCGTGATAATAATTTTATTGAAGGCAATGTGAAAGAACGTGATTTAAAAGAAATCTGGAACGATGAAAAGGCGTTTTCCTGGAACCGGAATCTCACAAAGGACAAGCTAAGCGGGTTCTGCGGAAAATGCCAATACGCCAATTATTGTCTGGGTGGATGCACGGGCTTAAAATTGACTTTCAGCGGCTCTATTTATGATAATAAATACTGTTCCTTTCGCCTGGCCATTGAGAATGAGGAAAAACGAATAGAAAAAATAACAGACCTTGTTCAATTGAAAACCGAAGGCCAGAAAGCACTGACCGATGAAGAATACCAGATTGCCGATATTTATTTTGAAAAGGTATTAAAGCAGGATGCAAATGATCTGGAAACATTGAATTTACTGGGTTTCATAAATTATAACCTCGAAAATTATATAAAGGCAAAAAATTACAATGTGGAAGTCCTTAAGCTCGATCAAAAAAACGCCTATGCTCACAAGGGGCTTGGTCTTTGCCTCTGCGCGCTGGGTGAGCTTTCTGAAGGAATCGGTCACTTGAACAAGGCCATAGAATTCGCCGATAAAAAATTCACTGATCCCTATTTTGATCTGGCCGTAATATACGCGAACAACAATCAAACCCAAAAAGCAATGGAAACCCTTGAAAAGGGTCGTGAAATATCCGATGACTTTAAAACACAATCACAGGAATTCTTTGAAAGTTTGAAGCAAAACCTGGTTGCTGTGAATTAATAAATGAATGTTGCCTGAATATTTCTTAAGGATTTTCAGGCAACACTTCTCGTTGCCATTCAATCAAAGCTCGAGTATTCCGCTAAACAAATAAAACCGAATTTGACACGCTCGCTTATTCAGCTGAATCAAAAAGAACATCCAACAAAGTTCCTTCTCCCAATGAAACAATAAGAGAGTGTATAGCACCAACAGAAAAACTCTCGTCATTCTTAAAATCCTTTGACAAAGCAGCAGAAAAAATGGGCGTGAAGGAATCACTTATTTGCGATATTTTTTTAATCACAACAGCTTGAGGCCCCGCTTTGGTCATAATCACTGCCGATTGCCCCTCTTTAAAAAGGACATGTTCACTATCGGCAAGTTTAAATTCGATTTGCTTTTCACTCTTGGAAAAAGAAAGCAGGAAAATCGAATACTCCCGACTCCTATTGATTTTAATCATAAAGCCCGAAGCAACAAACAAAACAAGCAATAACAAAAAAAAATAAAGCATAAATTTTAAATACAAAGGGATGGGGTGAAACAAGGAAATATCCTGCTCCAGATACAAGTCTTCAATTTGACGCGCTTCTAATGGTTCCGTTTTTTTATCCAAATCACTCATCCTACAAATCCAGATTATTCTTCATCAAATTATAGTAAAAGGATTTATGCGCTAGCAATTCTTCATGCCGCCCCTCTTCAACAATTCGACCCTTTTCAAGCACAATTATCCTGTCCATGTTTTTTAAAGTCTGAAAGCGGTGGGCTATAATCAGGAAGCTTTGTTTCGTAAAATGATTAAATACATTTGTGAATATTCGCCCCTCCGATTCACCATCCAAAACACTGCTCGCTTCATCAAGAACAATCACCTCGGGACTGGATAAAAACAAACGGGCAAAAGCAATTTTAAGGCGTTGCCCTGAAGACAGGTTATCGCCGCTTTCTCCCACTTGATGGTTATAACCTAAATATAAATCATGAACAAAGGAATGTAAATCCGCCTTGCCCGCGGCCTCAACAACTTCATGGTCGGTCGCATCAGGCTTAACCATTTTTATATTATCCTTGATTGTGCCATTGAACAAGTAAACATTTTGAGGTAAAACATAAATCAGACGACGCAAAGCCTGGGGGTTCCATTGGCGCGTTTCAATTCCACCTATTCTAATCTCACCGTCGTAGTTATTATAGAGTTGGACCAAAAGCCTTGTTAAGGTCGATTTTCCTGATCCATTTCTACCCACGATTCCCAGCTTGGTGCCAAAGGGGATTTTCAAATCGATTTGGTTAAGCACTTTGTTTTTCGAATCTGGATGGTAGGAAAAACTCATAGCCCGATATTCTATATCTACCGTCCCCTCGTCGAGCAACTCTTTTACACCCTGATCCGGCTCAACCGGTTGCAAAAAAATATCATTCAATTTTTCAAAACTTACTGATGCTTCAATGATCAAAAACCAGAGTCCGGAAATGCTGTTCACCGAAGTCATTACTAAGGTATACATGCTTAAAAAAGCAACATATTGCCCAATGGTCAGCTGATTATAAAAAGCAAAATAGGCCCCTAACCAGAAAACCGTGATTTGGCTCACAAGGTTCACTCCACCGACTATGGAATTATAAAGCATAAACATTTTATCAGCCCTTAACTGTCCTTGCATGGCATCGCGATAACGGTTTTTCCATTTATTCAGCTTCAGGTTTTCCAGTATCCTGAATTTAACAGTTTGAATTCCTAAAAGTGTATCCAGAAAAGCGCCCATTGATTTTTCATTTTTATGAAATATCTGATTCTCAAGATGCCGAAGTTTGGGTGTAAAAATAAATGTCAACGCTATCATTAGCACCAGAAAACAACAGGCAAGCAATGCTAAAAATTGATGATAAAGAAAAAGGATAATCAGAAAATTTACTAAAAAAAGAACATTTAAAAATGATTGTAAAATAGAAGCGGAAAAATAACTTCTAATTTTCAGATTTTCCTGAAAGCGGTTTACAAAATCCTCTTTCTTATGAGAATCAAAATATTTCTGGGTTAAGCTGATCAAATGCCCGAACAATCGCCCAAAAAAATCCAGCTCAAACCTCACTTTGAAATGGGCCAGGAGCATACTGCTGACAAAACTTAAAGCAATTTGCAAAACAGAAATAATCCCAAGCCCGGCCAAAATAATAAACAGCAAATTTATCATTTTTTGTCCGATAACCTTGTCCAGCATGGCTTGGGTAAAAAAAGGCAATACCATACCCATCATTTGCAGAACACCGCTCGCGAGTAAAACTTCGAGGATCACTTGTTTAAAAGGAGAAAACAAGGATGAATATAATTTTTTTAAAAAACCTTTATTTTTTTTTCGTAATTCCAGTAAATCACGGACTCTCTGATTGCTAAAAAGATGATCCTGGGGTTCCAGATTTAAAACAATACCATTCCAGTTTTTCAGGAACTCGCTTTTTTTTATCTTGGCCTTGCCATAGGCCGGGTCGATTATGAAAACCGCCTTGTTGCTTACACGATAAACTATGATAAAATGATTACCTTGATAATGGGCGATAAAGGGTAAATCAAGGTTGAACAAATGCTGATATTCCAGCTTAAAACCTTCTGCCTTGAATCCAAAATCCTGAGCAATTTTTACGAGTGTCAACATGGTCACACCGGAACTTGAAACATTGGCCAGGTCTCTGAGTTCCGCTTGCAAATTAGGCAGCCCGTAGTATTTAAAAATCATGGCCAGGCAAGTAGTGCCGCACTCGCTCATGTCGCGTTGTTGAATAAATTTAATCCGCGTTTTCATAATATGTTTAGTTCATCCTTAACTGAAACAAGGCCTTTGTCAAGCCATTTTATAATGCGGCTGTTCAACCTATATTCCACCCCGTTCTTCAGGATCTAATACCCTGTAATTTCGCTTAGTATTTGTGGTATTTTTTGAATTCATTTAGGCGGCTACTTTTCTTATGCTTTTTGGGTTAAACATAGGAATATCAAAGGAAGACAACCTTTTCAATATTGTTTGCGCCCCCAAGGAGTACCGCCTGGGGGGGGGCAAACTGTTACCCTCAAAAGTGTTGCTTTTCAAACTTGAATTCGGGTGCGGAAAGTGGGGTTCAAGTAATCCGCGTTAGTGATTGAAGCGGAAACCCCGCAGCAGCCCGGCAGCCCCGCCTTTGACGCGAGGAAAAGGGAAAAGGGGCTGCCACAAAAGGGCTGCGAGGAGTTGGAGCGAAAAGCACGGCCATATAACGTTTATTAAGCTTACACCAGTATTTGTTTTAAAAAAAATTTTTGGCCTTGTCAAAAAATGACAATTCAGGCGATAAAACAATTTACAGAACCATTTATGGCTACAGCTTAAAAGCAGCTGGTCAAAAGCAGCACAAAACCAAGCAACGTTATATGGCAACGCCCTGAACACTTTTTAACTATGTTATATTCAGCCGCGCTATTCAAAAAACATAACGAGTGTTCGCTTACAGATGACGCATCCTTTATCTGACATTTGAAAAGTGAACCACCGGTCTATCATCATTAGCCCTGGCATCGTGGGTAACGGAAAACTGTTGATTCCACCGATAATTATTTATAGACCTTTTTTGCCGAAACGAACGGAGTTTTAATTTAAAATGTTTTACAACAAAAAAACCTTCTCATGTTGAGTTTCACGATTCCCATAAAAATATCACGATTCCATAAATAATCATTTTTATTGCGAATATCTTTCCATTATCGCGCGATTTAAGGCAATTCACACCTGGAAGGGATTGACTTTGACCTGCCCGGTCATGTTATAAACGAAAGAGTCAAGAACAATGACATGATAGTCATTCTATAGCCGATTTGACATTTATTACAGTCTGTAAAAATTGACTGAAATCTCATACTAAAAAAGGAAAATCCAGTGATTACAACATCAAATATTACTCTAAGTTATGGAGAACAATTATTATTCAAGGATGTAAACATAAAATTTCTTCCGGGAAACTGTTACGGTTTGATCGGAGCAAACGGAGCAGGTAAATCAACATTCCTGAAAATTTTATCCGGCGAAATTGAAGCTGACAAAGGCGAAATCATCGTTTCCAAGGGTGAGCGAATCGCGGTTTTAAAACAGGACCACTATGCTTTTAATAATTATCAGGTTCTTGAGACAGTTATCATGGGTCATAAAGAATTGTACAGTATCATGAAAGAGCGGGACGAAATTTACGCCAAAGCTGATTTTTCCGAGGAAGACGGTTTAAGAGCCGCCGAGCTTGAATCCAACTTCGGTGAGTTAAACGGCTGGGAATCTGATTCCGAAGCCGCCAAATTACTGGCTGGTCTTGGCGTGGCCGAAGAATTTCACACAAAAAAAATGGCCGACATCGAAGACTCGATTAAGGTTCGCGTTTTACTAGCCCAGGCTTTGTTCGGGGAACCGGCCATTTTACTTCTTGACGAACCGACCAACCACCTGGATTTAAACTCCATAATGTGGCTTGAGAATTTTTTAATGCAGTTCAAGAACACAGCGATTATTGTGTCTCACGACAGGCATTTTTTAAACACCGTTTGTACCCATATTGCCGATATTGATTTTCAACGCATACAAATGTATGTTGGCAACTATGACTTCTGGTACTTGTCCAGTCAGCTGGCACGCAAACAACAAGCTGATCTTAAAACAAAACGGGAAGATAAAATTGCCGAATTAAAACAATTCATTCAACGTTTTAGCGCCAATGTGGCAAAATCGCGACAAGCCACTTCGCGTAAAAAACTTATCGACAAACTAACAATTGACGACATAAAAGCAACGTCACGGCGCTTTCCCTATGTGCATTTCAAACCGGACAGGGAATGCGGTAAAAACATTCTGACCATAGAACATCTTTCAGCCTCTATTGAAGGTAAAAAAATTCTCGATGACTTTCACCTGATTGTGAATCCCGGCGACAAAATTGCCTTTGTCGGCCCCAATCATATTGCCAAAACCCTGCTGTTCCAGATTCTTGCCGGCGAGACCAAAGCCGATTCCGGAAGCTTTACCTGGGGCGTAACCATTAGTCCGGCTTATTACCCAAAGGATAATGACAAGTTTTTCGAAAAAGATATGAGTCTGGTCGACTGGCTTAGCCAATTCAAACAAACCCAGGAAGAAAAGGACCTCCGCGGTTTTCTGGGACGAATGCTTTTTTCAGGCGATGAAGCTTTAAAAAGCGTTAAGGTCTTATCGGGCGGTGAAAAAGTGCGCTGTATGCTTTCACGCATGATGATAACCGGCGCCAACGCCCTGATTTTCGATGAGCCCACCAACCATCTGGATCTGGAAGCTATCACAGCCTTGAATAACGCGTTAAAAGATTTTAACGGCATTATTCTTTTTTCATCCCACGACCACCAGTTTGTGACCACCGTGGCCAACCGGATTATCGAGTTCACACCAGACGGTATTATTGACCGAATGATGAATTTTGATGAGTATCTAGAGGATGAAAAAATCCAGGAATTACGCGACCGGATGTATCATCAGCATTTGAATTTATCCATTTAAAAGTTTTAAAAAAAATGCCGCGCTTACACAAAACGCAAAGCGCGGCATCCCATTGAAAATTATTCTTGCCTCAAATAATTACAATTAAAATTGTATTTACACTCACAGTTAAACAACTACCATCCGATTAGCTGTTTCGTGATACAACCATCAATTTGTATGATGATTCAAAAGTATCAAAATAACCACAATCCATGGTGTGACAAATGATGCGACAAAGCGATAAAAAAATTGTTCTTTTTTATTCAACTGAGGCTTTTGGGCGTTGCCTGCCGCCCAGAGGCAAGGCAGGCCGGGCTTTCCAGGGCTGCGCTGTCGCTTCGAACAGGCGGGCCGCTAAAAAAACGCGTCCCGCCTGTTGCCTTCGCCTTTTTTGAAAAAAAGGCTCGGCCCCTTTCAATCCCTAACGCGGAGAATAGAGCTGCCAATTCAACCCGGCAGCGACAAAAAAAAGCCGGCAATTTCTGCCGGCCTAAATAATGCTCTTATAGCAAACAACTCAGCCCATGGCCGATCGCCTGGGAAGATTTGTCGCGCCAGCCTTTTGGCCCGACACATGTTTTGACGCCTTCGTTTTATGCTGATACGATGTTTTGGGTTCCACTTTGTCTGAAGCAGCATTCTCAGCTTCTTCTTTCTCCGCAGCAGCCTTTGTTTCGGCCTCGGCCTCTTCCTGCTCCTTTTTCAACTGCTGGCTCCTTGCGGCTTCATCCTCGGGCAAATGACATTTTTTGTATTTTTTGCCGGATCCGCAGGGACAACTGTCGTTTCGGCCTGTTGTTTTTAAACGCTCAAGATAATCCTCGTTACTCATAATTCCTCCACTAAAAACAAAAGTTTATAAATATATTATGATACAAATTTTAAAAAAAAGCATCACTAAATGCGAATTTTAAGCCAAAACAGGCTCTTCAAAAACTAAGGTTTTGCAAGAGCCTCAGATAACTATCATTTTTTAAAAAAAGTATCAATCTGTAAATTTTCAATTTTCTGGCTAGTCTATTTTCCTTTCTCTTGCTCAACAGAATATGTTAATTCATCGATAAGCCGCAGGGAATTGTGAATCAAATTGTATTCAAAATACTTTTTAACACTTTTTTCTCTATCTTTCTGAATTATTACAACCACGTTATTATCAATATGATTATAGGAATCGATATACTCGATTACCTTGATGAGATTTTTACCATCATAATCGGATACAAACAAAACAATATTGTCATTATGGTCAAGTATCCCATTTTCGTCTTTATCCGACTCTGCAAGCACATAAATATTCTTTTTTATATCCAGATAATCGGAACTGGAATCGGTTGCCGTAAAAATGGCTGTTTGGTAATCCAGAATAAAAACATCTTTTTCATAAAGAAAGAATCCTGATAAGCCGGCTTTTTTAAAATAAAAATTCACAATATGGTCATTCCCGCCAACATAAAAAAGCTGGGCCTGGCTTCTCTCTTTATTTTCAAAGGCCACTTTAATTTCAGGAATTACCCTTTTTCTCACTACAAAAAGATAGCTGTCACCAATCTTTTTCCCCAATTCATAATAGGCTTCCATGTTCATTTTATCAGTAGTTGTAAGCGCGGCTTCATTCGTCTTGTAGAATTTATTATCCGCTTTTTCCTCCGGGTGTATAAAAAGCCATACTTGAGTGATCCCAAATATGATCACACCCAGTATAACAATAAATAACAGAATCTGATTGGCCTTTGAAATAAAAGAAAGAATTTTAGACATCGGGCATTCTCCTCCCAATCAAAACTATATCAGAAGGATTTGTTTGAGTCAGACAGTTTTTTTAGATTATTCAGCTTTTCAATTCAAAAGAAAGGTTCTCCGTAAAAAATTTTTAACCTAGGCTATAAAAAAGTTCAAAAAAAGTTTTTCAGACAAAAAAACGGAAGAAGCACAAGGCCCAAAAAATCCGTGCCTTGACGACACGGATTTTTCAGCGCGATCACCTATCAATATTTACTATCAGCGAACTCTAGCCATCCGCCGGCTTTAACCAAAGTCAAATCAAACCCTCCGAGAGAAAAATCCACATCCATTGAAGACCCATTAGCTGAAAGTCGTAATTGGCCGGCTTCAGGATCA
Source organism: Spirochaetales bacterium (assembly GCA_016937215.1). Lineage (GTDB taxonomy): Bacteria > Spirochaetota > Spirochaetia > SZUA-6 > JAFGRV01 > JAFGWI01. Next base: position 36,130 of record JAFGWI010000122.1, read on the forward strand.
ACCTGAATTTCCGTTTCATGTTTTGAAAACTTCCGGAAAATTTCATCAAGGGTTTCTTTCGGCAGCTCAAGGGCAATCATGCCGTTGTTGTACATGTTCTGCCGAAATATTCTTGCAAAATTTTCGGCAATCACAATATTAATACCATTCACTTCCAATGCCCAAGGCGCATGCTCTCGGGATGAACCGCAGCCGAAATTCGCACGTGTAATGATAGCCGCTTTACCTGGAACATCACTGGATGCCGCGAATCCGGGAATTTTAAGGTCCTCCAGGCAAAATGGTTTTAATGCCTCTTTGGAAACTTCAGTCAGATATTTCGCAGGAATAATTTCATCGGTATTAATATCCGATCGGTCCAGAAACAGGACTTTTCCGTTAAAATTTCTCATTTTTTACCTCCTTTAAACAATGGTGAATTAGTGATTGAACCATAGAGAGCTGTCGCCGCCGCGCTAGCCGGGCTCATCAAATGCACTGTTCCACCTTTTCCCATTCGGCCGTAGAAATTACGGTTTGTTGTTGAGGCACACACCTCGCCTTCTGCCAAAACACCATTACTCATACCCAGACAAGCGCCGCAAGTCGGATTGGTCACACAAAAACCGGCTTGTGTAAAAATTCTGATAATGCCCGATTCCAGAGCACGGTTATAAATTTCAGGAGTAGCAGGTGAAAGAATGGCGCGTAAATCAGGACTAATGCTTTTGCCTTTGAGAATTTCAGCAGCTATTTCCAGATCTTCATAACGGCCATTGGTGCAGGAACCGATATAAACCTGATCCACCCTGGTTCCTTCCATTTCAGCAATGCTTTTAACCTGATCTGGTTTAAAATCAAAGGTCACCATTGGTTCCAGGCTGCTGACATCATAAACATATTCATCATCATATTTCGCGTCAGCATCACTAATCCACTTTGAATAGTCTGCCAGAGCCTCTTCTTTAGACGCAAAATCATTTTTAATAAAAGGCCACAAATACTCGACAGTGGTCATATCAGGGTAACAAATACCGCAGGTCCCTCCTGCTTCAATCGCCATATTACAAAGGGTCATTCGCGATTCCATGGACATGGCATCGACTACCGGGCCAGTGAACTCGATTACCTTGTTAGTCGCACCGTTTACAGTCAATTGCTTGATAACAAACAAAATCACGTCTTTGGCGTAAACACCGCTCTGCAGCTTGCCCTTTAATACAATTTTTATGCTCTCCGGGTTTTTGAAAGCACATACGCCCTTGAGAATTCCAACTTCCAGATCAGTTGTACCAACACCTGCCGCGAAAGCCCCAAAGGCTCCATGGGTGCATGTATGGGAATCGCCCATAATTATTGTGTAACCTGGCCGCGCAAAGCCTTTTTCGGGAAACAATGCGTGGCACACACCATTTTGGCCAATATCAAAAAAATCCTTGATCTTGTTTCGCTTGGCCCATTGGCGAAGAATTCGTCCCTGCTCAGCTGTTTTACTGTCTTTGGCTGGCGTAACATGGTCAATCACAGCCTTTATTTTACTTGGATCAAACACCCTGTCTTTACCGCGAATTATTAAATCGTTAATCGCGATCGGCGTGGTTATTTCATGACAAAAAACCGCATCCAGCTTTAAAACATTGGTTCCCTCAAAGGGCTGATCTACCATATGGCTGTCGAAAATTTTTTGCGCAGTGGTTTTTCCCATATTTTTCCTCCTCATAGATTTTTTTATTGTTAAATTATGGATTTAAACATCCTTAAAAAACATTTTAGGCGGCGTGATAACCCAGTAGGCCTTAAGTGGTTTTTCACCAAGATTTGTCAGCACATGGGGAATATCCGATGAAAAGGACAAACTGTCACCAGGGCCAATCACATAGCTGTTATTTCCGATGGTGAATTCTCCCTTCCCTTCAAGAATAATGCCCAGTTCCTTGCCCTGATGGCCATACTCCTTGGACCCCTTCTGGCCTCCTGGTTTTATCTCAAGATAATAAGCTTCGATTCCGTGGAGTTCATCCTTATCGACTGTTTTTGACAATTGCTCATAAATAACATCATGCATGATGATCTTGTTTCTCTGGTCTTTTTTGACCAGATTTATATTTTTGTTTTTCCGGTAATCATTGAAAAGGTATTCAAAATCAATATCCAGGATATCGGCAATACTTAACAAGGTATCAATAGCCGGAGACACCTTGTTGGTTTCAATTTGGCTGATCAAGCTTTCACTCACACCAGCTTGAATAGCAACGGTTTTTAAAGTAATCTTTCTTTTTTCCCGAATTCTCCTGATTTTTTCACCAAAATGATATTTCATTGCCATTCCTTAATAATAACTTAATAAACTTGAGTATAATTTAAGATACTTTATGATAATTGTCAATCTTTTTATTAATAATCATTGCCAAAAAAATCCTGCCTGTGCATATTGATAGCAATAAGCCAATAACCATGAGGTATTTATGTACATCGACAGCCACAGCCATTTTGATATAACGGCCCAAAAGAACCACCGTCCCATTGAAGAACTCATTGCAAATCTGAAAGAAAACCAGATAAGCCGCGCCGTACAAGTGGCTGTGTCAGCAGATCAGTTTGAAACAAACCAATCAATCGCGAAAAAATTTGAATCCTCCGGTATTTACGCGACCCTGGGGATTCACCCTTCCTCGCCCATGGATGAAAAAGAACTGAGTCTACTTCAAAGCACCATCGAAAAGCTAATGCTAAAGCCTCCACAGTGGCTGCTCGGTATTGGAGAATGCGGCCTTGATTATTACCGCCTCAAGCAGCCCAAGGACAAACAAAAAGCCTGTTTTCAATTGCAAATCCAATTGGCCGCAAAACACGGCCTGCCCCTGATCATTCATATCCGAGACGCCATGGATGATGCTCTGGACATACTGAAAAACCATGCCCCACTAAAGGGAATTCTTCACTGTTTTTCAGGCACCACACATGATATGGAAAAAGCGGTTGAAATGGGTTTTTACATTTCCTTTGCCGGTAATGTCACTTATAAAAACGCATTGGCCCTTCAAGAAGCAGCTAAAGCAGCTCCCTTCGACCGAATCTTGCTGGAAACTGACGCGCCCTTTTTAACCCCCATGCCCCTCAGGGGAAAAAGCAATTACTCGGAATACGTTATCTATACCTACGACTTTATAGCTAAACTGCGCGGAATATCTCTGACAACATTATGCGAGCGAATTAATCACAATTTTACCGCGTTACTTAATACCCGGCGAGGGGTGAACAAAAGCTAATCACCCCCCTCAATAAAAATCAGTTTACCCGGCTCCCATCCTTAAGCTCTTAATTTCCGAAAACAATGCCATTGCAAGGCCAAACCTCCAGGAGGGAAAGATCTTAAAAAAATACCTGATTTTTACGTAAAATCAATCATCAGGCTTTAAGTTTATAAATAACACAGCCGATTAGAAAGATAAGGGAATGTTCGCGAAAAAAGCCAAACAACAAACACCAGCAAACAATCAACTAAAAAATAAAAAAAACAATAATTTTTCTAAAGTTCTAAGTTAAAGAATACGATACTTTTAATAAGCAAGAATATGCTTTAAAAGCGTAACGGATGTCAGTCGACAACCAAACAAAGAAGGCTGAAAAATTAAAGCAGCTGGGCAAAGGCCAACTTTGCTTCTTCGACTGTTAATCAGACGGACTTTAAACAAGCATTTTTTGCCTTAGTCTTATTTTCGGTAATAGAAAATGAGGCTTTAGAAAAATTGGGATATTTTTCCGGCCATGAGGGCCCGGATTTTAATTGAAAAATTTTCAAGGAGGAAAACAAACCATGATCATTAATCACAATATGAGCGCTATGTTCGCCCAACGACAATTAAAAATCAATAATGGCAATATCGAAAAGGATATGCAAAAACTGTCTTCTGGTTTAAGAATAACCCGAGCAGCTGATGACGCTTCCGGTTTGGCGGTTTCAGAAAAAATGCGTTCACAAATTCGAGGGTTGCAGCAGGCTTCACGAAACGCGGCTAACGGTATTTCCTTTATTCAGACAACAGAAGGCTATTTGCAGGAAAGCCAGGATGTAATCCAGAGAATGCGTGAACTGGCTGTGCAGGCTGCCAATGGTATTTACAGCGACGAGGACAGAATGCAGATCCAGGTTGAAATTTCACAGCTTGTTGATGAAGTGGACAGAATCTCATCTCATGCTCAGTTCAACGGCATGAACCTTCTAACAGGTCGTTTTGCTCGAGTTACCGGCGAGAACACGGTTACAGCCTCCATGTGGTTCCACATTGGCGCCAATATGGATCAACGTGAACGCGTTTATATCGGCACAATGACATCCACTGGTCTGGGAATCAGAAACATTGGCAACAGGGAATTCATCACAATGCTCACGCCAAACGAAGCCAACAAATCCATCGGTATTCTAGATGACGCGCTCCAGATCGTCAGCAAACAGCGAGCAGATTTGGGTGCCTATCAGAACAGACTTGAACTGGCAACCATGGGTATTGATATTGGCGCTGAGAATATGCAGGCCTCTGAATCACGAATCCGCGACGCTGACATGGCTGCCGAAATGGTGAAATTCACCAAGAATAATATTCTGGTACAGTCAGCAACTTCCATGTTGGCCCAGGCCAATTCAAAACCTCAATCGGTTTTACAGTTGCTCCAATAGTCTCCTTGTTATAAAAACACAAAGCCATCGTATTTACGATGGCTTTTTTTGTGCCGTGAAAAGGAAGCATAAAAATTATAACTTTTTGGTATAATGGGACGACAATAATGGATAGTAACACGTAAGAGCTTGCTGGACATGGCTAACTAAAATTTCCATCAGTTTATTTTTTTGATTTAATACATCATCACTAATTTCAATAAAACCCTGATGATTCAAGGGAGATTCCTTTACCATAGCCTCCAGATCAGCAATTTCACCTGTCAATGGATTCATCATTTTCACAAGCGGAGTGATCTGAAAGGCAAGGTATTGCTTTATCACATCTTTTTTAACAAGGATCAAACAGGATTCAATGGTCACCGAACCCGCGAGGAGAAGATCGATACTGTATTCAATGCCAATAGTGGCCAAAAAACCGCGCGACAACGCAGAAGGATCGAGCTTTCGATTCACCGAAAGCGCGCTTTCCACATAAGGCAATAATGAACCAGCATCAGGCCTTTCGAGATGGTTCGTAATCTGGAATTGACTTGTTTTTAAAAGATAATCGCCTTGAAGATTTAAAATCGCCATAAGGGATTCTGTTATTTCACGTTGCAAAAAATCCTGTGAAATACGGGCTGTAAAGAAAACTTCCCTTTTAATAACTTCCGCGTTCTGGCCATCAATGGCATTATCTTCCATTAACTTGTTTAGCCAGAGCGTGTCCTCACCCAATGCCCAAAAATTAATGGGGAATAATGATACACCCAGAATTTTCCCCTGTAATTGTTCCTTAATAGCCGATTCCTCTTGTTCAAAATCCGCGAAATCAGCCATACACAAGCCGCATCCCGTAACAATTAAACAGAATAAAACAATAATAAATTTATGGTTTTCTATCAATTTTCTAAATTTCATGCTTTTAATATCGACAGAATTTTAAAAGTAATGAGCTAATTGCAAATGTCCTGACATTAGTTAATTAGCAGGTAGCTGTAAATTTATAATTTATTATCCGGTATTAAGATATCTGAATATGTTCAGCTAATGAATTTTGGGCGTTGCCTGCTTCCATTCCATTCCAGCAGGCCGGGCTTTCCGCCACTTCGCTGTCGCTTCGA
>JAFGWI010000123.1 GCA_016937215.1 Spirochaetales bacterium
ATTTTTAGCGTTAAGGATTGTAATAATAGCAAGTTATTTTTTTAAAAATGACTTGCTAAAACCCGCAGGCGCGCTTTTTTCGCGCCGCGCTGGTCATAAATGCTACGCATTTATTGCTCGCGAATTCAACCAAAGGATTTCGAAGCGAAGCGGAGTTATGGAAAGCCTGGCCTGCTGTAATGAAATGAAAGCAGGAAACGTCCAACGTAAAAACCAGCTAAACAAATACCAAATTTCTACTTTGCTTTATTTTAGTTAATTATAATTGTTGAATTTTATTTATTTTTTAAAAATTAACGACCTGATTATTATTTCAGATGTTTTAGGAGGAAAACAATGTCAGTACCTATAGGAATTATCGGTGGAAGTGGAGTTTATCATATGGCTAATACTAAAGTTCTTCGGGAAATTGATGTTCCGACCCCTTTTGGTATGCCTTCTGATATTATCAGTATTCTGGACATAAACGGACAGGAAGTGGCTTTTTTGCCGCGCCATGGAAAAGGTCACCGCCTTCTTCCAACAGAATTGCCCTCACAAGCCAATATTTGGGCGCTGAAATCGCTAGGTGTTAAAAAAATACTATCCTTTGGCGCGGTCGGTTCTCTTGTGGAGGACTATAAACCAGGTGATTTTGTTGTTTGCGATCAGATAATCGACCGGACACGCTCGCGTTGTAATTCCTATTTTGGCGATGGTGTTGTGGGTCATGTGGGTTTTGCCGAGCCCTTTTGTTCCAGTTTAAGAGACGCTTTAATAAAGGCTTTGAGTAAGGGTAGTAAAAAAGTACATCCTAGAGGAACGATTGTTGCCATGGAAGGGCCTTTGTTTTCATCCAGGGCAGAATCGGAATTATACCGATTTTGGAAGGCTCATCTTGTAGGTATGACAACCCTGCCAGAAGCAAAATTAGCCAGAGAAGCTGAGATGTGTTATTCTTTAGTCGCCATGGTAACAGATTATGATTGCTGGCGTGATGATGAAGAAGGTGTTTCGACTGATATGGTTTTAAAGGTCATGAAAGAGAATTCAGAGGCTGTTCAAAATGCGCTTGGCCCTATTGTGTCGGCAGTTTCTTTGATTGGAGCTTGTTCCTGCGAATCCGCAGCTCAACTGGCTATAATGACTGCGCCTGAATTGATCCCTTATGAAACAAAACGGAAGTTGCGTTTGTTTTATGATAAATATTGGACCCATGTTTCTGGCAACTGATTATTTGAGGAGCTTTGTTGAATAAATAATACTCTGTATTTGTTTGGTAGACATTGTGGGAGGCTAGCTGCTTTCAGTAAGCCGTGCTTTTCGCCGCTTCGGCCTTTGCCTCCAAAAATTTTTGTACCGGCCATAAATGCTCTGTATTTATGGCTTGCTGACATGAATGCTCATTGGCATTCACTTTGTGACGTGAATGCTCATTGGTATTCACTCTTTGACGTGAATGCTCATTGGCATTCACTTTGTACATGCAGCCATGGCTGAAATTATTAGCTGGAAAATGCCTTGTAGATTCATTTTTAAGAAAATGAATCTACAAGGCTGAAATCCCTCATCCATTTAAAGTCCTAACCCCATTCAGCTAAACACATACAAAACCCTTATTAAGGGATAGGTCATTAGATTCTATCTTGTAAATAATCTTCTGTAATTAACAATAATTTTTGTGATATGCTAAAAGTACTTTATAGCTTTTTACTGAATTTCTGTTTCAAATATGGATTTTTTTAGAAGAAAAAGCTATAATCTTCAATATAGAATAAAAATGATAAAGAACATTTTATGAAAAGATGTGCTTTTTTTAAACTTCGCATAGATCTGGGCTGTTCTTTTTGTTTTTTTCTTGGATAACAACAAATAAAAGTCAAACGTTAATGAAGTATAATCTTGTGAAAGCTAGAGTATTTTGTTTTGCGACAATTCTGATTGCCGCGTTTAACCCTGAAATGGTAAGCCTTTAATGTGAACCGCTTAATATCTCCTTTGAGTTATTAGCATAAAATCAGGAACCATAAAAAATAATGGGGTTAAATCAAAATTCATGGTTTGCCTTGATTTTATACTTGGTTAATAGCTACTTAATCAAGATTATCAGTTTATTCTGGTACAGGCAGGTTTCTATGAATAAAACACGAAAAGAAAACAAGGTTACTTCTGAAAAAAATCAAGGTTCAGGAGACAGGATAGCGACTTTTTCAGAAACTAATAATCATAGCTTTGTTAATGCTTTAGAACTGACTACCGAAAAACCCGATTTATTGTATCCCTTATTCGATGAGAAGGGGCGGCAAATAGCTGATGCTTTGACCCATCAAACCGGCAGATTAATAAAATCTGAATTATTAACCTTGAATATTGATGGTTTCGGTGCTTTTAAAGCCTCCCTGGGGCTTCCGTGCTGTTTTTTTAAGTATGATTTGAATCCATCTGATTTTATTGGTCTGGAATTGTCATTATTATTAGTTAAGCGCATCAGTCAATTTTTTAAGGGCATTGATTCCTTTCCTGAGCTGCCAGTAGAAAAAATAACCCTCAGTCAAAGCGATGTCATTTTATTATCCGGCGCGATCAATCACGCCTTTTCAAGGCTGTTGAGTCAGCTTCAATTTAATGGAGAGGTCTCTGATGTTATTTTGGTGCCTGATAAAATGGTTTTTTGTTCTGAGAATGACAAGATAATGATTGCGCGCTATCAGTTTTCACTGCTTGGAAATAATCAGGAAGCAAAAGAATCCCATGGTTTGAATTTGATTATGAACACATCATCGGTTATTAGATTGTTCCCATCGGTTTCTTAAAAGAGTATTCGCCTATTTTCCGACAAGCGCCTATTGTGATTGTTATAAGGTAATCAAGGGCTTATATTTCCTATTTTTCAAGCTGGGTATGACTTCACACTAATTTTCTGGACTGTTCAATTCGCACAATCCTCACAACAGTCTCAAGAGTCACAATGATCGATTGCCATCAAAAAAGAAATCTGCTAACCTGTCTTATCTATAAGTTAAAAAAGGAATATTTATGGCAAAAATAACATTTTTAGGGGCCGGAAGCACGGTGTTTGTAAAAAATATAATGGGTGACAGTTTTCTGACACCAGCTCTTCAAGATGCTGAGATAGCTTTATATGATATTGATGGTGAAAGATTAAAAGAGTCTGAAATGGTGGTGAATCATCTTAACACGAACATCAATCAAGGCCGGGCGAAAATTTCAGCTTATTTGGGTGAGGAACATCGTAAAAAGGCATTACAAAATGCTGATTTTGTAATTAATGCTGTTCAAATTGGTGGTTATGAACCTTCAACAGTTATAGACTTTGAAATTCCCAAAAAATACGGGCTTCAGCAAACCATTGGAGATACATTGGGAATTGGCGGTATTTTTCGCGCGTTGCGCACTATTCCTGTAATACTGGATTTTGCCCGTGATATGGAAGAAGTGTGTCCTGACACCTGGTTTTTGAATTATGTGAATCCCATGGCCATGATAACAGGAGCCGTGTTGCAAGCTACTTCGATTCAAACTGTGGGTTTGTGCCACTCTGTCCAGATTTGTGTAAGAGATTTACTAAAAAATCTGGAAATGACTGATATCAATGAGCAGAATTTGAAATGGAAAATTGCGGGAATCAATCATATGGCATGGTTACTCGAGATTGCCCATGAAAAAAATGACCTTTACCCGGAAATAAAAAAACGGGCCGCGGCTCTTCTGGAACGGGGCCGTAAAAGTAAAGAGAATAAACCCTGGGACATGGTGCGTCTTCAGATGATGCTTTATTTCGGCTATTATATAACCGAGTCCTCGGAGCATAACGCCGAATACACGCCCTACTGGATAAAAAATGCTTTTCCTGAACTGATTGAAGAATACGGAATCCCGCTGGATGAATATCCCCGTCGTTGTATCTGGCAAATCGAGCAATGGAAAGAACAGAGTAAAAAGCTGGTTTCCAACCCTCTGATCGAGCATGAAAAATCAATAGAATATGGTCCCCGAATTATGGAAGCTATTCTGACCGGAAAAACACTGGAAATCGGCGGGAATGTCCTGAATCATGGCTTAATACCCAATTTGCCCCAAAAAGCTGTTGTGGAGCTGCCTTGCCTGGTAAATAAAAAGGGTGTTCATGGATGTTATGTTGGCGATTTACCGGAACAATGCGCGGCATTGAACCGCAGTAATATTAATGTGCAGCTATTAACAGTGGAAGCGGCCTTGCGGGGCAGAAGAGAATCAATTTATCACGCAGCCATGGTGGACCCCCATACATCATCAGAACTCACTCTTGATAAAATACGAAAGCTTTGTGATGATTTGATAGAAGCCCATGGTTCCATGCTGCCCGCGTATAAATAGTTATTTGATGGTTTCGCATCACGAAGCGAAACCACATTTTTTAATCTCTTTCATATTTAGGGCAGTATAAAAGCATTTGAAAATTAATGTTGATAGCTGCCCTATAAGGAGAAGCCATGCTTATAATCGGTAGTTGCAGTTGGAAATACCCTTCCTGGGAAGGTCTTGTTTATGATAAAGATTCGGACGAATCCTATTTGACTCAGTATGCCAAAAGCTATTCATCGGTTGAAGTGGACCAGTGGTTTTGGTCGCTGTTTTATAATGCCAAAAAGGACCAACTGACTGTTTCCTTGCCCAAAGAAGATAGTGTCCTGGAATACGCGTCTCAGGTACCGGAGGATTTTACCTTTACAGTAAAGGTTCCCAATAGTCTGACGCTGACTCATGTGTATCAAAAACAAGCAGGTTCTAAAACCATCAGTAATCCCTATTTTCTGTCCCTTGATTTATTTGATAAATTTTTAAAAACCCTGGAACCCCTGGCCTCAAAAATTTCCTGTTTGATGTTTCAGTTTGAATACCTGAACCAGGATAAAATGAAATCCCTAGATGAGTTTTTGCTAAGGTTGAAGAATTTTTTTTCAAAAAAAGATTGCCCTTATCGTGTTGCTTTAGAGCCTCGGAATCCCAATTATCTGAAGCCTGAATATTTCCAATGCCTGAATGATTTGAAAATCTACCATGTGTTTTTAATTGGTTATTATATGCCGGATTTGGCAGAGTATTTTGATTCGATCGAGGAATACATCACCGATTATACTGTGATTCGGCTTCATGGCGATAATCGACATAATATTGAAAAAATCACCTCTGATAAATGGGATAATATTGTAATGAGCCGTGATCCTGAAATTCATGCTGTGGTTAAAATCATTCAAAAACTCATGGCCAAAAAAATACTGGTCCAGCTGAATGTGAATAATCACTATGAAGGTTCAGCGCCCCGTACGATTCAGAAAATTCAGGGCAAGCTCATTTCCTAGGGTTGATCAGTAAAGCGTTGCAGGATACCGGCCTTGAACTGACGACCCCGGTCAAATTCATTGTCAAATAATTCAAAGGACGCGCAGCCTGGTGAAAGGACCACTGAACCCTTTGAACCGATTTCTTTTGTCAGAGCATCGAGAAGTGATGCAAGATTTTCATAGGGCCCCCCGTAACCAGCACCAGCTTGGTCCAGAAGCGGCTGGATTTTTTCTGTGCCCGATCCCTTTAGCAGGAAAATCTTGTCCGGAATCATGGCGATCTCACTATAGGGCGAATAGTCGCTGTTTTTATCGGTTCCGCCGGTGATCAGGTAAAGGGGCTTTTCTAAGCTTTTTACGGCTTCAGCTGTTGCCTGAGGTATGGTGGCGGCAGAATCGTTGTAGAATTTCAAGCTGCCCTTTGTGAGAAAAAGTTCCATGCGGTGTTCGATACCTGTAAACTGGCTTAAGGAATCTGCTATTTTTTCGCTATCCAGCTCAAAAAGTCTGAGTACCAGGGCCGCGCATAAAAGATTAAGCCGGTTATGTTCACCGGCCAAGGCCAGTTTTGCGGGAAGAATCCATTCATTCTTGCCCTTGAGGCGGCAATGTCCCCTTTTTTCATCATCCAGCCAGGCACCATTTATGCCTTTTGGCAGGGCTTTGGCAGAAAAAAAGAGGCTTTGGGCCGGTGAATCTTCAGCGAGCGGCCGTAAATAGGGATCATCATAATTAAAAATGGAGAAATCCTCTGCTTGTTGGTCTTTGTATATTTGCTGTTTATCCTTAAAATAATCGTTCATGGAAGCGTAGGCATTCATGTGGTCTGGCAGAATATTGGTTATTACCGAGACACGGGCCCGAAGCAGGTTTTTACCGGCCAAGTCGGCGAGCTGCCAGGATGAAAGTTCCAGCACAACAGGGGCAGTCGGCGGGAGTTCGTGAATGAAACTCAAGGGCGAGCGTGTGATATTGCCTCCAAGCCGGGCATCTGGATATTTATCTTGCAAGCCCTTGAAAATCGCGCTAACAGTTGTGGATTTTCCTTTACTGCCGGTAACCGCGATAACAGGGTTGGTGGTTGAACGTAAGAAAATGGAGATGTCACTTTCTATGGCAATATTATTCAAAGCAGCCATTTTCAACCATTTTGAAGAACCCGGAACACCGGGGTTTTTGATAATCATATCAGCCTTTGTAAAATCCTCTTCCCGGTGTTCGCCGAGTGTAAACTTTACATCATGGCCTTTGAGTTGATCGATGCTTGCTTTGAGCTGATCCGCCTTTTTCATGTCGGTCACAGTCACCTTGGCGCCAGCCTTTAAAAAAAAGAGAGCTGATGACAGGCCGCCCCCATGGAGCCCCAAGCCCATTATTGTAATTCTTTTGTTTTTATATTCAGTTGTTTTAAGCACTAACGAGAAATTCCTTCATATCCTGTTCATTAAGATAGGGTGTTAAAGTCAGATTTTGCCAGACCTTGTCCCAGTATTGTGGGACATTCTGCTTCAGGGTTTTGAAAATGTCAAGGTCTTCAGAAAAACTCTGGTTTTTCAGTTCCTTTTCAATTCGAGGCAATATGGGTGTCAGGAATTTTAGCGCCCTGTGGAGATAGGGCAAAATTTCCCGCCTGCCCTTGGTTGAGAAGTGAATCACGTTTTGACACAGGGTCTTGTACTTGCACAAAAAAGGATAGTAGGGATAAGTCCTTTTTCCGGTGGGTAGAAAAAGCTTGGAAAAAAACTTGGACAATTCATCGTCAATCCATATCCCCTGAAGAAAATACCCCCGTCCTCGTTCGCCAACCCAGGTTTCGGAAATCATTTGTTTTATGATAAAAGATGAAACCTTGTTGTTTACCACATTTACTTTTTCAAGGGGAATGAAATTGGCCTCCAGAAACAATTTATCGCTTTCAAAGGTATGGGTGTTATCATTATCGCCGTATTCCACGATGTTAGCGTATTGAGGCCTAAAAAGCAGATCCAGTCTGAGTAAATAAAGATATTGCTGGTCTTCAATTTTATATAGTTTGAAAAAACAGGGTTTCAGATTTTCCTCAGGATCAAAAAAATAAACAAGTTCTTCAAAAACCTCGGGCATCATGGCGATTATATTATTCATAAAAGGAAAAAGCGCCTTTATGTAAGCTGCTTCGGGCTTGTTTTTTGTTACCTCATGATGAATCGGCAGGCTTGGTACAATCATTTTACAGGGCAATTGAAAAAAAAGCTCTTCATTTTGGCTATAGCATATTTTAAAGGGATGACCTGTTTTAGCAGAGTTGTTTTTAATTACCTGGTTAATTTGAGGATCAACGTATTGAATACGGATTTCCTTTAAAATTTGCTCCATCCCTAAATAATAGCTTTATTCTTTTTGGAATTCAAGAATCAGTTAATATTAAAAAGGAGGATTTTAAAAAATATGTTTCATTGGCTTTGATGCTTTTGGGCGTTGCCTGCTTTCATTCCATTACAGCAGGCCGGGCTTTGCAGCACTCCGCCTTTCGGCTCCGACCAAATAGGCGGCTAAAAAGCGCCGCCTATTTGTTGGCCGCGCTTTTTTTGAAAAAAAAGCTTGCCTGCTTCCAATCCCTAACGCTTTTTATCCCAATTCCCTTCAAGCTAAACAAGACACAGAATAAAGCCTTTGACCAAGCCTTGTTTTGGCCTCTTCAGGCTATTAAAAGCCTGTGACTTTGTTCTCAGCGATCCAGATCCAGTTTGAATGCCAACCATGTGCCTTCGCTGGATGAAACCCTGATGTTGACAGGGGATAATTCCGGAATACGGCACTGAAAAGCCAATAATTCATCCATATTGTGATAACAGCGGATTTCTTTGCCTTGCCAGATTTCCAGATGAGAATCTTCGAGCTTAAGGTTGATTTGGTCCTCAGGAAGAAATTGTCCATATAGGGTAAAATCCGAACCTTCCTGTGTAAGCCGGTAGTACATATTTAACGACTGTTTTTCATCGATTTTAATCGCGATTTTATTTGATTTCGGCCCCTTGGGTCCCTCCTTCCCCCGAAAACCAGAGGCCTTGGGATAATCGCTTTCTTCGGTTTCAAAATAACTTACTTCCTGCCTAAAAGGCAGTATTTTGCCTGTTTCCCCTTCGAAGGCTATTTTTTGCTCGGGAAATCCTCGGCCCTTCAGGGCTTTGGCCGCCTCCACTTCGTCCTTGCAATAAGGGCATTGTGCTATGTGGGCCTCGATCGCGGCAATAAGCTCCTCGGGCATTTTGCCGCGACATGAGGCCAAGGTGTATTCGCCCAATTCAAGGGGAGTCGGACAATCAAAACGAAATAGAATAGATTGAAGATCATTTTCCCATGGTTCCAGGCTGAAATCCTCGATGTCCGAAGAATCATCCCTCAAATGATCCTTGAAATTGTCTTTTGCCATAGTCATTACCTCTTGCCTATTAAAGTATTCTATATTCTGTTTTGTCACATCATGTTTTTCGGATTTTCATTTTTTTGATTCTGATATCTCAACATGGCGGATTCGGTTTATTTGTTTATTCTTGACAACAAATAAAGAACTATCACTCCACCAGATCCTTGAGCAGCTTAAGCAGAATATCATCTTTTTGTAGTTGGCGTTTTATCCTTTGCTGGGCGACTCTTACACTATTAGGATCAGCCCATGTTTCAGAAAAGTCCTTGGCAATATGGCGAGGCCGCATATTGTACACAAATATCAGCTTGGCCAAACGCTGGTCCTCCTCTGAAGGGAGAATCTTCTGAATTCGTTGCCACACCTCTGCTTTCAGCATTTGGTTTTCAAAAAGGATATCCTCCTGGACTTTGTTTTCCTGTTGATGTAAAAATTGCTGTTTTTGTGTTTTGCGCCATTGAAGTGAAATCACGGAATGCACACAAATTCTCCAGTAAGCGAGAAGGGCCGGAATATTGGCAAAATCGCTGAATTGATGGCGTTTTAACGCAAAAATAAAATGACTCAGGCTGTCGATAGCGATTTCGTCCTCATCGGATAGAATCTGATGAAAGTATTTGTGGTTTTTGATCCAGTGTATCAGCTGGGGCCGGTAAATGGTATAAAGAGCGCTCAGCGCGGACTGGTCATTGTCTTCAAAAAAGCGACGGAATAATTCATAGCAATAGCTTGTTGTGAAATTTTTTTGAGCGTAGAACAAGCGTGTTTGTTCCTGACAATTTTCCTTAAGTTGAAAAACACCCAGGCTTTTTATTTCATCCATATTTCACCACGTTTGTAATTCATTATACATAATGATGACATTTTAGGCAAATATGTCCCTGCTTGTCAACGAGCTTATGACCTGTGACCAATCAGGATTTTAGCAGAGTAAGCTCTTTTGGCTGTTCTGTAAGGTCTGTGTATTGCCGCCATCCTGTAGCTTCGGCAGGCCGGGTTATCAGCCGGCATAAATAGAGTGAATCCTGATGAGGAATCACTCTAGTGGGCTTCAGATCAACGATTTGTTACCAAACCAGAGGTTCTGGTATAAAAGCTCTTAAGGCTTTTAAATATTGTTTTTGAAAAAAAGGCTTTCAACCTTTCAAAGCTATGGCAAAATAATGGGGCCTGGTTTTTCTCCTAGACAAAAAGAATTTTACTTTTAGCACTCCTTGTAAAACCGAGTTTTTAGGATTTATCAAAAGGCGGTCGCTTTAATATCCTTAGCTTTAACCAGCTGATATTTAGCAGCTGGTTGTTGATTACCAATTCCGGGGTATTTGCCCCTGGGTCTTTTCGTTTATTACTTGTTTGTCGAATTTCGTTTTTTATAAAATTATTTTTTTGTGACAAAATTAAAGGACCTGCCATTCATATTTAATAAATGACCGAAAAGTTTTTGAGGTTAACGCGAATATAAACAGCCGATGGCATTTGTTAAATTATGGTAGCACCCGGGAATGGTGTGAAGCAGAAAGTAATGCTGATCATTTTCCTGTCAACTACATCATACGTAGTATGAATTAAAAAAATTTTTTAAAGGAGTTCGAAATGAACGTATTAAAACCCGCTTCAATTAAATTGGAAACAGTAACCGCGATCGCCGTAAAACCGGACATCGTAGCTAGTGGCTGTCAGTGTGCTGGTTGTAACTGCGGCGCTTTTGGTCTTGGTGAACTTGTTTTAAATCCGATTATAAGAAAATAAATCAATCGGAGAATAAGGCGCTAGCCGGTTTGTTTCGGCTGGCGCCTTTATTGGTTTTGGAAAGAGAGGTTTTGATTATGAAACTCGATACACAAGAGCAAGAATATAAAGCCAGTCAATTTAATCTTTGGCAAAGTAATGAAGGGAAGGTCTATATTGTTAATACCCTTTCAAAATCCATTATTGAAATAAAGACTGAAGAAAAGAATTATGTTAAGAGAATACTATCCGGTGACGCTTTGTTGAAAAAAGACGAAAAGTTTTTTGAATATCAAAAAATTCTTATTGATCAGGGAAATCTTGTAAAAAAGGAATTTAACGAAAAGGCTGCTCTTGGTTATTTATACAGGCGATCGCATTTTTCAGATAGTTTTTTGAATATTACGATAATTCCTACTATGCGCTGTAATTTTAAGTGTCCCTATTGTTTTGAAACTGAAAAGGGAATTCATTGGAATGATGAACGAGTGGAAAGTCTAAAAAAATTCGCTTTGGTGAATTTTCCACAGAAACAATCAGTGCAATTGAATTTTTTTGGAGGTGAACCGCTTCTGGAATGGAATCGAATTAAAAATTTTTTAGGATTTTGTGTTGAGTTGGAAAATAAGAATTCTTTTCAATTGGTGACTGGAATAACAACCAATGGATACCTAATGGATGAAGAAAAAGCAATTGCCTTGCTGGATGAATATCATTGTAAAGGCATTCAAATTACCATAGATGGTTGTCGGGAAAGTCATGATCAGACACGAGTATTGCATAATGGAAGCCCAAGTTTTGACAGAGTTCTTGGAAATTTTAAAAACCTGTTAAAGGTAAAATCGAGGCGTCCTGATAATAGAACATTGATTAATTTACGAGTTAATTTACTGAACAATTCAAAAGAACAAGCAGAGGAGCTTTTATCGAATTTTTCAAATGATGAAAAAAAATTTTTTACAGCTTATTTCAGGCCGATATACAACACAAAGAATTTTTGCGTCAGTAACGAGAATCAAAGCAATCTGGAAGAATTTTATCAGCTTCTGGATTTACATCATATCAAACGCTTTAGTCCCGGTAAATCCAATTATTCCTATTGTGAAGGCGATTCAGGTTTGAACACTTTCGAGCTTTTACCAGATTTGACAGTATGGAAATGTATTAACGATGATAAATGTGATGATGCCAAATTAGGTGAAATAAACAGTGAAGGACAATTGATCGCAGGAATAGAAAAATTAGCCAAATGGAGTTGTAACGACCCCTTTAGCGATGATAACTGTAAAAATTGCAGTTATCTGCCCCTGTGTTACGGTGGCTGCCCTTTGCATTATTTAAAAACTGGTGAAAAGAATTGCTTCTATGAGAAGCATTTTAATTTAGTTAAACATTTAATGAGTTAAGGTGAATAGAATGAAAAGCATTTCTTCCTTCAGCTTTGTAAAATATATAGGGATGATTCCACTTCGCTACGCTCTGGTATTCATAGCTAATGGAATTTTGATTTTGGGAATACATGCCATGGGTTATCTATCACCCCTTTTTCAAAAGCAGATGATTGATTCGGCCATGGCAAATGGTCAGTTGTTTAACAGTTTTTTCTTTTATATGATTATAACTTATGTAGCCTTTTTCGTGTTATCCATAGCCGCCAGAGCTGTGGGGATACGGAATACCATTAGCATTTCCCGTACTTTATTTTTTAGAGTATGGGAAAAGCTGGTTTTCATGAAAAAAGGCTTAATCACCGACAAGGGAACAGGTTATTATTTTAATATCCTCTCTGATGATGTAAACAATATGACAAATCTTTTTAATGAAGCTGCTTTTTTCTTCCTGTTCAGCGTGGTCCAATCAGTGATGATTTTGCTTCTGGTTTTTACCTGGAGCAAAATATTATTTGTCGGTCTGGTTGTGATTTATTGTGTAACCCTTTTTTTATCTATTGCGGTTACGAGGTGGAAAAAAAAATATCTGACATTATTAAGGGAATCCAGTGGTGTTTTAGCTGCCGAAACTCTCGATTCGATTCGGAATGCCTTTACAATTAAAACATACCTGAGGATCGAAAAAATAAAGAATGATTTATCAAGTCAATTTTTCCTGGCCAATAAATTTGTCCGCAAAACAGTGGATATAAATAATATTGGCTCTTTGGCTATTTCAGCGGCAGAAACCATGGGGTTTCTGTTTTTGATTGTTTACTCTGTTTTTTTAATCATCAATAAGGAATTATCCTATGGAAGCCTATTGGCCCTGATTTCCTATTTTAAAATCCTGTTCAATCCGGTTGAAAATTTTTTCAATTTGATTTCAACACTGACTTCCGCTGAAATCAGCGGTAAAAGACTGGATTCGGTCTGTCTTGATTCAGAATGCAAAGACATTGAGTTGAAGCAAAAATATTCATTCTTTGGTGAATTTGAGAAGCTGGAATTTGATAATGTCCATTTCTGTTATGATACTAACGCTAACAGGAATAAAAAAAACAAAATTTCACTTGAACTTCGTTCAAATGAAATTTTGGGTCTGGTGGGGCTGTCGGGTGAAGGAAAGTCCACAATCCTGAAAATGCTCTATAAGGAATTGCTTCCAAGCGATGGGTCAATAAAGATAAATGGCCGGACAATTTCTGAATTACCCGATTTGCTTTATTTTTATCATGTGAATATCCTGACTCAGGATAATGAAATATTCAACAAGGATTTGATTTTTAATTTAACCTGCGGAAAGCAGGTGGTGGCTTATGAAAATTCCTGTTCCATAAAAACGGATATAAGACAGGAATTGTCTTTATTTTTTGAAGAAATATCTACCATCGAAAGACAGTACAATGGTTATGGCAAATCTGATAGTAAAATCAATAGGGCCATAATTAAGTGCATGAATTCATTTCATCAATTTAACGAACTTTTTTGCCTGCTTGGAATCCTGGGTAATGGTGCCGGGAATTTTGAATACCGAAACACTATTTTGTATAATTTTAAACAGCGTGAAGAATCATTTCTCGACAATTTGGGAGATATTCATTTTAATTGTCATTATATTGTGAAGGAGCGTCTGAATGAGGTGATCTCAAAACTGGAACTGGATAAGCTGAGAAACAGGGTGCTTGGCGAGAACGGCTCATTTCTCTCTGGCGGTGAAAAACGACGTATCATGATTGGTCGTTTCCTGCTACGCGAAGGTTATGGCTTTTTTATCATTGATGAAGCTTTTTCATCTCTTGATATTATCAACGAAATGAAATTGCTGGACCTGCTGAAAGATGAGTTGAGAAACAAATCAGGGATTGTAATATCCCACAAATTCAATGTTTTGCTGCAGCTTACAAACCGTAGCCTTGTTTTGGATAAAGGTTCTCCTGTTCAGCAAGGGCTTCATCATGAATTGGTTAAGACCAAAGGTATTTATCAGGATTTATATAATAATTATCTGGCCCAAAGTAAAAATCGTGAGAAGAATTAAGGCTTTGTATATGTTTAGCTATTAATTTTCGGGTGTTGTCTGCCTTTTGTCCCTAGGGCGTTCAGAAAAGCAAGCCTTCTGTGAAGGTGTACCTATTTTCCCGGAAGGGGCCATGGTTCATTTTATCATTCTTCCAGGCTTTCGGGTGTTTTGTTTTTTTTCCTCTTGTGTTATGCTCAGTCTTCAGGTAATTTGCAGGTTTTTCACAGGAGGATAACAATGTTTATAGATGATAAAATCGCCGAACGCCTTGGGGGAAGAGCCTTTGGCCAGAGCACTGAAATATATAAATTCGAAAAGATCAAGCAGGCAAAGCGGAAGGCCCTTGAAAAAAATCCTTTACGACCGATTATTGATTTGGGAGTTGGCGAGCCTGACCAACCAGCCCATGCTTCCATAGTTAATGTTCTGGCTGAAGAAGCAGGAAAGGCAGAAAACCGTTTTTACGCTGATAATGGCATAGCCGAGTTTCAACAGGCTGCCGGCCGCTTTATGAAACAGGTTTTCCGTGTTAATATTGATTCACCTGAAAAACAGATTATCCACGGCATTGGAACCAAACCCATTCTGGCTATGTTGCCTTTTTGTTTCATGAACTCAGGTGATATTTTACTAAACCCTTCGCCTGGCTACCCGGTGCCGGCTACTTACACGCGTTATTTGGGGGCCCAGGTTTATAATATGCCTTTATTAAAAGAAAACAATTTTTATCCTGATTTTTCAAGTGTATCAGAGGATATTCTGCGCCAGGCTAAACTTCTTTACCTGATTTATCCTAACAACCCCACTGGTCAAACAGCCACCCGTGATTTTTTCCAGCAGGTACT
Organism: Spirochaetales bacterium; assembly: GCA_016937215.1. Classification (GTDB taxonomy): domain Bacteria; phylum Spirochaetota; class Spirochaetia; order SZUA-6; family JAFGRV01; genus JAFGWI01. Next base: position 14,757 of record JAFGWI010000123.1, read on the forward strand.
GGACCTCTCGGATAAATACAATTTTTTCGTGATCAATGACGCGGCTTACAGCACCCTGACCTACGATGGCTATGAACCCCTAAGCATCTTGTCGCTGCCTGGTGCTATGGAAAGGGCTGTAGAAATCCATTCTCTTTCAAAATCCTACAACATGACCGGTTGGCGCCTGGGATTCGCGGTTGGTAATGAAAAAGCCATTAAGGCCTACGGGGCCGTGAAAGACAATACTGATTCCGGCCAATTCAGGGCCATTCAAAAAGCCGGCGCTTACGCCCTTGACCACCCGGAATTGATCGAGGTTAATCGTGAACGCTACAGCCGCCGTCTAAATTTGCTTGTAAAGACATTCAAAGAGCTGGGCTTTGAGGCGATTAAACCAAAAGCTTCTTTTTATCTATATTTACCTGCTCCAATCGGGGCCGGGAAGCAGGTGTTTCAAGCAGCCGCCGAAGTTTCCACTTTTCTTATCGAAGAAGCCTCTGTTTCAACAGTGCCCTGGGATGAAGCAGGGCGATTTCTGCGCGTTTCCGCGACCTTTGAGGCAAATGGCTTTGAGGATGAACTGCGCGTTATGGCGGAAGTAAAAGAGAGGCTTCAGGCGCTGGACTTGCGATTTCGGGTTTAGCTTTTTGGGCCCTTGTTTTTATACGCCTTAGGGACTGTAAGGGGGCTGGGTCCATTTTTCAAAATGGACCCAGTCAACAAAAAAGCAGCGATTATTTCGCTGCTTTTTTGGTTGGAGCAAAGCGTAGAAACTGTTGCATAACTATAATTAAGAGTATTTCACATCGCCTACTGGGTTCATAAATGGTTTAGACGAGTTATTTATAGGCAACAGTTTCGTATTTTGAGCTATTGTAACAACCTCCGTAGCCCTGAAAGGCCCGGCCTGCTGAAACATCGTGGAAGCAGGCAAGGCCCAATAAAGTAAAATCAAGTGCCAGGGAGCTTTGACAAAATTGGCGGCTTTGGCTATGTTAGGGCATGGACAATGAGATAAAGCGGAACATCGTTTTCATGGGGATCAAGCACTGCGGCAAAAGCACTATCGGACGGGCCTGGGCGGAATGGATAGGCTGGGACTTTTTTGACCTCGACGAAATGATTCAGCAGGAATTTGACCCCCAGGCGCAAATCAGCGTAAGGGAGATTTATAATCAGCGGGGCGAGGATGAATTTCGAGCGCTTGAGGCATTAAGCTCAGCAAAACTGGCTTTAGGCATGATACGCAAAGGGCGCATGGTGATTTCTCTGGGAGGGTCGACCATCGAAAATCCTGTTGCCATGGGAGCGCTGGGGAAATTTGGTTTCCTGGTGTATCTTGAGGAAAAACCGGAGACCCTTGTTCAGCGTGTGGAAGCCAGGGGGTATCCGCCCTATGTGGATATGGCAAGGCCCAGGGAGCATTTTCTGGAGCTGATTGAAAAGCGCGGTAAATTGTACAGGGAAAAGGCCGATCTGGCTCTGCCGGTTATGGGAAAGAGCGTTCAGGCGGTGATTATCATACTTGAAAAGGAATTAGAGGTAAGAGGCTATGGCTGGAAGTAGTTTTGGACATTCATTTCGTATCACCACTTTTGGAGAATCCCACGGCGGCGCGGTGGGGGTTGTTATTGACGGGGTTACACCAGGTCTGGAGCTGAGCGCCGAAGATGTGCAAAAGGAGCTGGACCGCCGTAAACCCGGCCAGTCTGATATTACCACCCCGCGTAAGGAGACCGACGAGGTTCATTTGATGTCGGGCATTTTTGAGGGCAAAACCACGGGCACGCCGATTTTACTGATTCTTTACAATAAGGACCAGAGGTCACAGGATTATGATGCGATCAAAAATCTTTTTCGGCCGGGCCATGCTGATTTTACTTATCTGAAAAAATACGGGATTCGTGATTACCGCGGTTCAGGCAGGGCTTCGGGGCGTGAAACCGCCGGGCGGGTTGCTGCCGGCGCGGTCGCCAAAAAGCTTTTGGCCCATAGAGGGGTTTCCGTTACAGCTTATACATTGGCTGCCGGGGGAATCCAGTGTGATACAATAGATGAAAGTGTCATCGAAAAAAATCCCATGCGCGCGGCTGATATGGCGGCGGCTGAAAAGATGGCGGCTTTGGTCCGGCAGATGGTGGACCAGGGCGATTCGGTGGGCGGGATTGTGGAATGCCGCATCCGGGGCGTGAAACCGGGGATAGGCGAGCCGGTTTTTGACAAGCTCGACGCGGAGCTAGCCCGGGCCATGCTGAGTTTGGGAGCAGTGAAGGGGATAGAGATCGGTTCAGGTTTTAACTGCGCTTCGATGAAGGGGTCGGAGCATAATGACCCCATGGACACGACCGGCTTTAAAAGCAATAACGCTGGCGGGATTATCGGCGGCATTTCGACAGGCGAGGAAATTGTGTTCCGCATAGCCGTGAAACCCACGTCGTCGATTTCCAAGGAGCAAAACACCGTGAATATTCAGGGCAACGAAGTGAAGGTGAAAACCGAAGGGCGTCATGACCCCTGCATTTGCCCTCGGATTGTGCCGGTAGTGGAGGCCATGGCAGCCCTGGTTCTGGAGGACCATTACAAAAGGCTTGAGGCTTTGCACGGGTGATTTGAGCAAGGTGGTATTTTGAATAAACATAATTGATTTTTGAGGTAGGAATTATGCCAATAATAACTGTTCAAATGACAAAAGGCCGTTCAGAATTAAAAAAACAAGAACTTGCATCAAAACTAACAGAGTTAATGGCATCAGAACTGGAAATCGAAAAATGCTGGGTTACTGTTTTATTTCAGGAATATGAACGTGATCAATGGGCTTCAGAGGGGCAGTTGCATTCTATTAAGTTTGGTAAGGGCTTTGGGAAGCAGGTAACCATTTAATTGTGTGATTTTAGCAACATTGACTTTTTAATTGCATTTACATTATATTTTATTCAGGCTTACTAAAGGATGGTGTAAAAATGTTATTGTCTGAGGTAATAATTGAGAGTGAAACTGATCAAAATATTACTATTTCAAAGGATAGCTGGAAAAAAATTCAGGATGAAGTTTTAAAAACCGAGAAAAATCTGACAAAAGCTGATTTCAAAAACTATGTTGGTAAAATAAAATTATCAATAGATCCATTAAAGTATCAAAAATCAATCAGAAATGACTGGTAATAAATATATCCTTGATACAAATATCATACTTTATATACTCGGCGGAAAATTGGATATTGAATCATTGCCAGATGGAAATTTCTACATTTCTATCATTACCGAAATTGAATTACTTTCATATCCCTCTCTCAATAAGGATGAGGAGTTGACAATAAAGCAATTCCTTAAAAATATAGACATTATTGATTTGAATAAAATCATAAAAGAAAAGACAATCGAATTAAGAAAGAAATATAAGATTAAAATCCCTGATTCAATTATCTGTGCAACTGCATTATTCGAAGATGCGATATTGATCTCGAATGATAAAGAATTATTTAAAGTATCTGAAGTAAACTTTTTAAGAAAATTTTTAACACTTAAATCGAGTCCCTTTGAGTCATTTATTTGACTTAGTCCGCCTTAAATATCATAATGCGTTATGAAAAATTACGATCCAAAGACAGATTTATATTCCTATCATGAAAATCTCAAGCAAGCCTTTTCTGAAGGGGGCTTTTCGATGGATGGATGAGGTTCATCGAATCGCAGAAGAAAGTGGTCATGCTGAAGTGGCCCAAATTCAGATTGGTCATATGCTGACAAATGCGCCACCTGATCCTGGCGGGCTCTGGATTCACAAAGCTGTGGTCGATATCTTGAATCGTCGGGATGCCAATGATATACGTTCGGAATTTACAATCGAACTTTTTAACCGACGGGGGATATTTAACTTCACAAATGGTCAGGAAGAGCGAGAACTCGCTATGCAGAATAGAGAAAGGGCTGAGGCTCTTGATGCGGAAGGGTTTAGCCGATTTGCAGCTGCAATGCGAGAGTTTGCTAAAGATTATGACAAGCAGGCAGAACAGCAAGAAAAATGGACACCCTATCAGGATTGATTGTTTTTTGCATTATCAGAATATTTAGAGCTTAAGTAGGGAAACTTATCGTGCTTATGTGGATTTTCTTTATGCTAATTTAAATGTTTGAAGACCCTTGTGCTTGGTATCAGTATTACTTTTAAGGATGGATTTTGTTGAGTTTTGTATATTAAACCAGTAAGGAATTGCTTCTTAGCTTTACTATACACTTCCGAATTCATTACTATGGTTATAGTAAAAACAGTAAAGAATTTTGAAAATTTTGTATTTGTTTAGGATAAGTATTCTGGGCGTTGCCTGATAAACCTGGGGTTTTTCAGGCCGGGCTATGCGGCACTTCGCTATCGCTTCGAAGGTTTTTTACCGGAAAAAATCCGGTAAAAAACGCTTTGGCTTACAATTTTTGAAAAAATTGTAAGCCATGCC
>JAFGWI010000124.1 GCA_016937215.1 Spirochaetales bacterium
GATAATGAACATGCAACAGAGCCACGTGAATGCCGGTATCACGTCCGTCTGATTTTTCAAGAGGCGTTTAAATTCGCGCTTACGTTATAAACACCCACCGTCAATTTAGCATCACTGCCTTTTTCAAATATGGAATTTAACAGAACTAGGTTTCTGGTAAAATTCCCTGAAAAAAATCCGGGACGTTTATTTGAGAAAAAAAGTTTTGAGAAACGTTCTAAATCTAAAATTCATAAGCAAAAAAATTTAATAAACATTTGTTTTAAATTAAAGCGGCTAAGAATTTGGTTCAGCAGATGATTCTGTGAGTGAATGATTTTTATCAGCAATCCAGAAAATTGTAAAGATAAGCATGAGCATGTGGTATGCTAATAGATGGCGCAAATACATTGAGCAAACGAAGAGATGAACGGTCATCAAAATTGTTGGAGACAACAAATATGTTAATGAAAACAATTGAGCGGAGTTCCTTTTTAGAGCAGTCAAATACGTAGAAGATAATACTGCCAGTAGCCAACAGAATGCAACGAAGTTCAGACCCCAATAATAACCATTATGAAATAATCTTGGGAATCGAGAAAGAAAGTTTTCTCTAACTTTTTCTGAAGTAAAAATTAATGGTAAATCAGAAGGCTTGAATTCAAGATTAACATCAATCGTTGCAGAAAGAGTCGTAAGAACAATCTTCTTTCCATAGATCAAGTTGTGAACTGGTACCAAAGAATACAAGAGGCAAAAAACTGAAATTGCGACTAGAAAATATTTTTTGCCGTTCTTTTTTCTGTAAAATTTTTTAAATGCAAACAAGGAAAGAATAAAAAGATTAACAGGCAGATAATTGAGCCGGGTTATAGCAGAAAGCCCTAAAAATAGCGGTGAGAAAAAAACATTCAATGAAAATCGATTAGAAAAAGTTGCAATCAAGCCGAAAAAAGTGAATATCAATGCCAATGATTCAGTGAAACCTTCAAAAATATTTGGAACAACGTAATGCTCCATAAAACAGAAAAGAATAAAGCTAAGTAACAGGGCTTTAATTTCACTTTTTTTTCCTGAAATAGTATGAAAAAAATACGGAAAAGCCATAATAAGAACAAAATGATTAAAGGTTAGCCAACCGAAATCACCATTGCCAAATATTATGTGCATAAGGCTTAGATAATATCTGAAAAACGGTTGGTAATAAAAGATTGGCTCACAACCTGTAAAGAAATCTTTGAGACTTTTTGCCTCGAGCATAGTTCTGGAAAAGTGTTCGTAAGTTAAGGGGTCGCTTCCGGGTGTTCTATAAAAAACAGCCCTTAAATCTAAATTTGGCATATACCATAAGGAAAAAAGTAAAACTGAAAAGATTGTTAAGTCTTGAGAATTTAGTCTCCTGATACGATTGCATAATAATAACACCATGAAGGCAGAAGGAATAAAAAGAAATGGGAAATTAGAGCGAATTATCCCCATAAATACCAGCAAAAAAGTTGCCGGAAGAAAATAGTTCCCGCTTAATAATTTAAAAAAGAAAGCAATCAACATTATACCTGCAGAAACATCTAGAGAGAGAAGTAAAATTTTATCAAAAATAGAAAGAGTTCTGTTCTTTTTTAAAAAAAATTTTGAAAAACGATTGTTTGTTTCGTAAATTTTCAGACTGGCGTTTGGGAAGTTAAAATTATTGCCGATCACAGATTTATCGTTGAAAGTAAATTCCACATATAGTTTCCCAGTAAGAGGAATTCCTGAATCATTTTTAAAAAGTCTTTGCGACTTTAAGGCCTTGTTGTTAGACAGCTCAGGTACTATGTCTTGAAAAGGTGTAATGATGGTATTTATTCGGTTATAAGAAGGTTCCATGATTATTCTTTTATTGTAAATTTCACAAAAACCTTCACCCGTGTAATCTATTCTCAGGCAACTGTCTCGGGATACTTCCACCAAAAAAAATCCCGACCATTGGGCTGAAAACGGCGTTCTCTCCCTGACCTGATTACCAGATACCCATTGGTAGATTTGATGGGGTCTGGTGTTTAAAAAACCAAAACGCCAATCATTTTCAAAATTTATTTCGGAATCGAATCTTGTTATGGCTTCTTTGCTCAAAAAAAGGTCCGCATCAAACTCAAAAGCTTCGCCGGCCTTTGGTGTGTGAGCGGGATGGGTTCTTAAGGCTCTATATTTCGCAGAAAAACCTTCTGGTTCAATTAGAATAAAACTATACCATTTCCAAGAAACAAGCAAAACCATAAATACCAAAACTAAAGCAATCCTAGAATTAAACAAATAATTTAAATTACCCTTAGAAACCTTTAGAATTACGAAAGCAGACAAAAATAAAAACACCCAATATTTCGTATGTGAAATAAGTGGAATTCCTGAAAACACTAATAGATCTGAACCTGGTAATAACAGGAAAACTAAAAGCATAATAATGAAGAAAAAATTGTCTCCGATTAGAACAATTTTATCAAAAAATGATTGCATTATATTTTTTGGAATTATTTCAGGCATTTACAAAATCACTCAAAACGGTTTTTTCTCCAGTTTTCATTGGTGCTAGGAAAAGAATGAGAAGCAAACCTGAAATTCTATGATAACTAAATGGAAAAACGTCAAAGGTTGGAATAAATAAGCAGAGAATCGTTGAAGCAATAAATGTTATCGATGTTTTTAAGTCTGTTGCGCCAACAATGCCAAATATCAAAAGAGGAGTGATAAAAACATAGTGGTGTTCCCAACTTAGAGGCGAAAGCAACATAAAAAAAACAGTTGTTTCCAGAAAATAAAATAGTTCGTCAGTCTCTGACGAGATGAATTTTGCTCTTGACCAGCATCGATAAATAAACAACAAAATAATTCCCAAGAAAATAACTCTATAAATCATTGTAAACTGGAGACCTGTCAAGAATGGAAAAAAATTTTGACAGAGTGAGTGAATACTGTTGTCACGAAATGTTTTTCCCTGTGGAAATATTTCAAATGATTTTAAGAATTCATTCATGTATGAACCTGGCAACGATAATACCAAGGGCATAATGAAAGAAATCATCAGAAAAAAAATTAAAGAAATCAGCCCCTGCCATTTTTTTTTAAAAAATAGGGGAATTAAGAAAATTATAGGGAAAATCTTAAAATGGATTCCAATACAGCATGATAAACCGGCAAAAACTGGTCTATTATTTCGCCAAAGTATAAAAAAAATCATAGAGAGAAGGACCCAAAAATTAATCTGGTTATGCCTAAAAGTTCTAAACAAAGGTTGGTTTACTGTAAACAGAAGAAAACAAGTTAAGCCTATATGTGTAGAAGAGAAAGAAGTTTGTTTATGCAAAAGAAAAATGGTTGCAAGAGCACAGGCAAGAGCAAGAAAAAATTGCATAGCTTGGTATTGAAAATAGACAAGCTGAAGAACGCGTTGTTCTGTATAATCTTTATTCAAAATGCTTTTGGCCAGGCTTTGGTTCTGCGATATAACTTTGGCCAACAAAAAGGCAGGAAGCGGTGGATAAAGATATTTGCAATTATATATGCTTTTTTCCTGTAAAACATTATTGGCCGCGCTTTCATAAACCTTGTAATCGGAAGACTTAAACAAAGAAATTTCTGTAACATACGGTAGATATGCAAATCCAATCATAACTATAGAAGCGATGTATATCTTGGGCCAGTTTTTTTTCAGTAATTGAACACAAAGGAAAATCAAAAAAAGGGTGCCGCTTAAACCGAAAAATTCAAAAGGAACCCATTTTACACCATAAGATGTTTTAACTATCTCTGAAGGCCTCAAGTCCACTGTCACTGCAAGAGCAATTGCGGCAAAGAAAGCTGAGATCAAGCAGAGAGCATTGCCAAAGCTAAATTGTAATGATGATCCGTTGCGATTTTGTAGCATAAGAAGCATCTTATCAAATCAGGAATTTTACTTCAAAGTATTTGTTCGCAAATGATTAGGAATAATGATTCTTCTATCAGTAGAATACTGTTCTCACTATTTTAAATTCCGGGCGATTGCTTTGTATTTAAAGGCGCATTCATTATTCACAAAAAGGTTGAATAACATTTTTATCAAAGACTTTGCTACCTGTGGCAACCGGGTTTGAGTTGTGATAAAATTTGCCTATGAAAGAAAAAAATCGATTTTTTGGCCGGATACTTGCTGCAGATAAAAACCTGCTAAGCCTTGGTGAAACCAGCTTTGCCGTGCGTCGGCGCCGCGACGATGAGATTTTGCTTTTCGCCCTGAACGGCAGAATGTTGCGCCTGCTTAAATCA
>JAFGWI010000125.1 GCA_016937215.1 Spirochaetales bacterium
AACCTTTTGTTAAGAATAAAAATTAGCCGATGGTATGAAACTGCATTAATTAAAGTTTATATTTGGAATTGTAACTGCAACGAATTGCTGTTTATGGGCTTAACAGGTAACGCCCAGGGAATTCTGCTAAACAAATGAAATTGATTTATTAATGCTCTAAAGCGTGGGGCAAATTTTTAAACCTATTTTCCGAACCCTGAAATTCACTGAGGAATCTAGGCTATAAGTAATACCTAAAAATTATGAAAAGGGATAGTTAAAGGTTGAGTGCTTAAGGAATTTCCAGACATGAATTAAGCCCTCCCCTGAGACCAGCTGTTCTATAAGCAATATCTTCAATTTGTGAATGTAAATCCAATATTAAATGGGGGTTATTATTAATCGGCCCAAGCAGGATACTTGCGAGTTCAGGATGACGAGAGGCAGCTTGTGGTATTTTATAATCATTCAAATAAGCAAAGGATGTTTTTCGTTCATATTGAAGAAGATATGCCATGTATTCATTGGCCATTAAAAGCTCATCTTCAGGATTATAACTTAATGTAGAGAAAAACATTTTCCACATTTCTTTTTGTGAATATGGCAGGCCTTGCCATAAATTTTCAACGCCAAGTCTAAAGGCTGAATTGGTAAAAAATGCGCCGTGTAATGCCTCGTGGGCTAGCAAAGTTTTATGTAAATCCCGTCCCGAAGCACGTGAAACGCTGATTACAGCTCCGGTATTTGGCAAGTACTCGGAAGCACTTTGGCTGATTATGGATTGTTCCAGGAGTATATTTCGCAGTAGCCATTCTTCTGGAAATAAATTAATACTTTTGGCAGTGGCAATTGTAAAAAATCTGGCTAAATCCAGGGCTTTGTAATCATGAGCATTCCAGCCATGTTTATTTTCAAGGCTTGCATTATCCAGGACCTGGCCAATATAACCTTTTTTTTCTGTAAAAAACGCAAGGCGTTTAAAAAACCGGCTTTGAACTTCGTAATCAAGTGTATCGAAAATTAATACATTGGGATAAAGATTCCAGGAAAATAACTCATATTTTTCATTACGCCAGTTGCTTTGTTTAAATTGGTTAATGCTGCCTAAATCAGCTGGTAAGGGCTTGAGTGTGTTTTGGCCAGAATTGTTTTTGTTTTGAATGATCAAGAATTTGCTAATTTTAAAGTTTTCCGGAATAGCTTTGAAGTAGAAATAAGATGGCTGCAATTGAAGCATGCCAGGGTGAAAATATACTGAATGTGTGCCATTTTTTGGCTTAAATGTAAGAGTTGTCTGTTTGTTTTTTGACTGAATGAAGGTGCTGATTTTTGTTGGTTCTGTTAATGAATCCTCGCTGGCTGTGAATATATAATCAAGTTGAAAATAATCAGGGTCTATCATATTCGATTCCACAATTCGGGTGAAATCATATTCATCGATATTCATCAACATCTTGGGGTTGTAAACCAAGCTGCTGCCTTCGTGATAAAATCCGTACAAGGAATCGCTTATTCCAGTATCAAGTATTTCGAGTTGCCCTTCTTTGTTTTGCGTGAACAGTTGAAAGCCCTTTAGTAAAATGTTTTTGTCAATATCTAATCTGATTTGAAGGTTCGGGGTTTCATCTGGTAAATCCACGGAGTAGACATATTCAAAATTTTCTTTTTCTTTTTTGTTAAAGCAGATATCGATCTGTGTCAACTTGTTGTTTTTAAGGCTGATATAAAAGGCCTGATTCTTATTTGTTTTATAAAAGTTTTTAAGCATAAAGTATGGACTGTGAGCCTTTGTTTCTTTTGCTTGGATAAGGTTTTTTGGTTGAAATAGTGTATCAAAAAAGAAGCTGGTTATTTGAATTTTACTTTCTGCGGTGAAGCTAAACTCATTAACAGCAAGGTTGCAGCCAGAACATAAAGTGAAAATGACGAGTTCAAAAAGTATTATAAATCTCAACATGGGTTTTATTGTATCAATCTTTTTTAAGGCGGTCTATATACTATTTTGTTTCAGCTTAATAATTTTTTATTTTGGTTGTTGGTCGGCCTTTGTTATAGTGCTAGTGCTTAATTTTTGTGAGCCGGGAATTTTTTCCCCTTTAGACTTGTTTCTTTTAGAATGGTGTAAATGTTGAATAAATGACATAAATGATCAATTCAGACTTTTTAATTACAAATTTGTAGTTATTAGGTGTAAAACAAACAATATTGAAGCTTATATTTATTAGCTAGGGTCACCATAAATAACTTATTTGCTCTTTTATTATGTGAAACCATGAAATTTCAAGGGCTGGTCTGTTTCTGTGTCTTGACAAAGGAAATTTCGAATTTGGCACACTATTTGCAGTAAATAAAGCTATAAGTAATGTGATACAATCTTGGAGGGTTTATGTTTTCAATTTTCGACACAAAAAATAAAAAAATTATTTTGTTTATTGTTTTTATGGGCTTGATCTGTTCTGTTCCGCTTATGGCTCAAGAAGGTGAGGCAAGCTTGACAATCGGTTTGGATACGCTATGGGTATTGCTTGCCGCGTTTTTGGTTTTTTTTATGCAAGCTGGTTTTGGTATGGTAGAGGCAGGCTTTATTCGCGCGAAAAATACCTGTAATATTTTAACCAAGAATTTTCTAGACTTCTGCATGGCTTCTCTCGGCTTTTTTATAGTGGGCTATGCTTTGATGTTTGGAACTGGGAATGGTTTTATGGGCTTTACCGGTTTTTTCATGCAAAATCCGGAAAACCCTTCTGGAATACCGACATTGGGTTTTTGGCTTTTTCAGGCTGCCTTTTGCGGTGCTGCCGCGACTATTGTGGCTGGTGGAATGGCTGAGCGTATGAAGTTCCCAGCTTATCTAGTGTATTCTTTGGTTATTTCATCGCTAATTTATCCGATAATTGGCCATTGGATCTGGGGAGGTGGATGGCTTTCTGCCATGAATTTCGCTGATTTTGCCGGTTCAACTGTTGTTCATACCACAGGTGGTGTTGCTGCATTAATTGGTACAATCATATTAAAGCCTCGTATTGGTAAATATCGGAGCGATGGAACAGCTAATATGATGGCTGGACATAATATACCTTTGGCTTCTCTTGGAGTATTTATACTTTGGTTTGGGTGGTTTGGTTTTAATGCTGGTTCAACGTTGGGAGTAGGCGATGGAAGCCTTATTTCCCTTGTGGCTACAAATACAAGTATTTCCGCGGCTACCGGTGGGATTGCTGCTTTGATAACTGTTTGGATTGTCACTAAAAAGGCTGATCTGTCCATGGTAATGAATGGTGCTTTGGCCGGCCTGGTTGCCATAACTGCTCCTTGCGCATTTGTTGATCCGGGTTTTGCGATTTTGATTGGAGCAGTTGGCGGATTGATTGTGGTTATGGGAACATTTGCTTTAGACAAATTGCATATTGATGATCCGGTTGGTGCGGTTCCGGTTCATGCTTTGAATGGTATTTGGGGAACCTTGGCAATAGGATTGTTTGGATCTTCGCGCTTAGCTGCCGATGCCGGCTATACTCTTGCCAATGGTTTATTTTTAGGCGGCGGTTTTGTTCAGCTTGGCGTTCAGGCTTTGGGTTCTCTATCTACGATTGTCTTTGTTCTGGTGTCCATGGGTATAGTATTTAAAGTGATTGACCGTACAATTGGTTTACGTGTGAGTAAAGATGAAGAGTTCAGAGGATTGGATATTGGCGAACATGGTATGGAATCCTATTCAGGTTTTCAAATTATTGAGTAATAAAGGAGAGGTTTATGAAATTGATTACTGCAATGGTGCAGCCGCAAAAATTTGCGGATGTGAAAAGGGCTTTGTATGAAGCAGAAGTATTCAAGATGACAGTCACTTCTGTGCAAGGATGTGGCCAGCAAAGGGGCTATGAAGAAACCTTTCGCGGTGTTATTTCGGAAATAAATTTAATCAAAAAAATTCGTATTGATATAGCTGTAAATGAAGATTTTGTTGAACCCACTGTTGATGCAATAATAAAGGGAGCACGTTCGGGTAATATTGGTGATGGTAAAATCTTTATTACAGAATTAGCGGAGTGTATAAGGATTCGAACAGGAGACCGAGGAGAAGACGCAATTGGTTGATCAGTTTAGATTTGTTGTATTTGTTTAGCTTACATGCTTTCTGGACGTTACCCGCCTCCGGCAGGTCGGGCTATCCGGCACTTCGCTGTCGCTCCGAAGGT
>JAFGWI010000126.1 GCA_016937215.1 Spirochaetales bacterium
GCGAAGCATTTGTGACCAGAGGCCGGATAGCCCGACCTGCCGGAGGCGGGTAACGTCCAGAAAGCATGTAAGCTAAACAAATACAAAGAATCTTTACTTGTAATTAAAGCCAGACATCGGTATATTAGAGGATCATTTTAGACCATTCTTGCCAGGAGATAACTGAATGAGAAAGTTTTTTTTATTGTTACTTGTTATATTTTTATTGAGCACTGCCTGTGTGAGTACACCGCCGGCCGAAAAAGAGGAGGCTCAGGAGGATTTAACACCTTATGAGAGCATCAGTTTGCATTTGACCATGGGCGATGCGGAAAATGCCATGGCCGAGTATGAAGAATCGGTCGCAAAGAACCAGAATTCAAAGGAAACTAAAAATCTGCATTCCCGGCTTTGGCTGCTTTTGGGTGAAACTGAAAAAGCCAAGGAAGAATTAAGTGAGATTATCACAGAAAACCCCGATTATCTTGACGCTCTTTTTAGTTTATCCTTGGTATACGCCCTGGAAAATGATCGAGAAAAACAAAAGAAAGTGCTTGAAGATATTGTGGCCAAGGATGATACCTATGCTCCGGCTCAGGCCTATCTGGGCGAGATGTATCTGGAAGATAAAAAATACGACCAGGCGGAAAAACGTTTTAACATGGTTTTAGCTGAGGATGAAACGAATTTTGTGGCCCTTATGGGCAAGGGTAATGTTAAGCTTCGAACCAAGGAATATGACGAGGCAGAAAAGCAATTTGACAAGGTAATAAAGGTGGATCCTGAATATACCTTTGCCTATGTTGATCGGGCTAGTGCCAAAAGCCGCAATAAAAACCGGAGCGGCGCGATTGAGGACCTTTCCAAGGCGATTGAGCTGCAACCCGATTATTACTGGACCTATATTGACCGTGGCAAATTATACCTGAGCATGCTGGAAACTGAAAAGGCTATGGATGATTTTTTGCGGGCAATTAATATTGATACGGATTATTTTTTGCCCTATGTTTATGTTGGCGGCATTCATTATCAGAACAAGGAATGGGATGAGGCTCTTTATAATTACCAAAGGGTTTATGATTTAAAACCCGACTATTATTTTGCCTATCAGCCATTAGCTGTGTGCGACTATATCAAGGGTAATTATGAAGCTGCCAAGGAATTGTTTGAAATGGCCTTTGAGCACCATGATGATTATGCCTATTTATTGCTGGCCGGTTTGTGCCTTCAGAAACAGGGGAAAGATTTCGAAGCAAGGGAATATTACACAACCATTTCACAGGAATTTCCCAAAGGAGCCTGGTATTATCATATGATTCGCTATTATGCCAATCCTTCAAATGACTATTATGTGCTAAAGGCTTATGAGGATGAAAAAAACCGTGTGATTCAAAAACGAATATTATTTTATATTGGCGCGCAATACATGTTTCAGGGGCAGTTGAAAAACGCGGCCCTGACATATTTTAATGAGGTTTTGGATGCTGAGAAAAAGGACTTGATGGAAATAGATCTTGCTCAAAGCGAAATTGACCGGTATGGAGAGAATTTTTAATGGTACAGGAGAAGAAAAAAATGAGTGAAACAATCACACGGCTGAATTTGAGCGGCAGGGAATTTATTCTGATAGGCACGGCCCATGTGTCTCAGGAGAGTGTTGATGAGGTCAAGCAAACAATTATTGAAGAAAAGCCCGATCGTGTGTGTATTGAAATTGATGAAGGCCGTTATAATAACCTGACCCAAAAATCCGGCTGGAAGGATATGAGCATTGTAAAGGTTTTAAAAGAAGGCCGAGGATTTTTGATGTTGGCCAATCTGGTGCTTTCATCCTTTCAAAAACGCCTTGGTCTGGATCTTGGTGTGAAACCCGGTGAAGAAATGCTGGCTGCCTTGGAAATTGCCAAAGAGCAAAATATCCCCTTTTCTTTTTGCGACCGCGAGGTGCAGATCACGCTGAGAAGGGCCTGGAGCAAATCCGGTTTATGGGGCAAAAATAAAATGCTGGCAGCCATGCTGAGTTCCATTTTTGTTAAGGAAGAATTATCCAGGGAAGATATTGAAAAGCTTAAGGAGAAAAACGCCCTTCAAAACATGATGGAGGAATTAGCTGAATATATGCCAACTGTAAAAAGCGTTCTGATAGATGAGCGTGATCAGTTTTTGGCCACAAAAATTTATAAATCAGAAGGCACAAAAGTGGTGGCCGTGGTTGGCGCCGGCCATGTTCCCGGTCTGGTGGATTGGCTTGAAAAACTGGATAAAAAAGAATGCAGCGATTCTCTTGAGGAAATTTCCCAGGTACCTAAAAAGTCACCGGTGTCAAAGATCGTTCCCTTTTTGATCCCTGCTGTTTATATTGGTTTGATTGTGTTTGTGGGGCTTAACAGCAATGTTGAAACAACCCTGGATATGATAAAAACCTGGATTATACTTAATGGTTCGCTTGCGGCTATCGGCGCCCTGGTCGCACTGGCCCACCCCTTGGTGATTCTGCTGGCCTTTATTGCCGCGCCCTTAACCTCGTTGAATCCCCTTCTTGCTGTTGGTGTTCTTACTGGTATGCTTCAGTATTTCCTGAAAAAACCAAAGGTTGATGATTTTGAGCGCTTGAATGACGATATTACAACTTTCAGGGGTTTTTACAAAAACCGGTTTACCCACATTTTACTGGTTTTTATTTTATCCAACATCGGAAGCGCTTTGGGAACGATTATCGCGGGCGTTCCTTTTATAGCCACGGCTTTAAATATCGGTTAAACATTGATTCTTTCGGGCGTTACCCCTTGAAGAGTCCTTCAAGGGGTCGGGCTATGCGGGGCTTCGCTGACGCTCCGAACGCAAAGGGCGCTGAATAAACGCGCCCTTTGCGTTAACCGCGCCTTTTTTGAAAAAAAGGCTTGTTCCCCTTCTATCCCTAACGCGTTTCAAGCGGAGTTTTCTGTGTTTAAAGTTCTGCGTCTGTTTTCATCCCAAAATCAATCATCCAGCGGTAAGCCAATCTCAAAACAGCTGCCCTTGCCTTCCTCGCTGGTTACCTGCAAAAAGCCATTGTGTGTGTCAATAATGCTTTTTACGATGCTCATGCCCAGGCCTGTGCCGCCTTTTTTTGAGAACGAGGTGAAAGGTTCGAAAATCTTGGACACCACCTCAGGCGCCATGCCTTCGCCTGTATCACAGACCTGAAAATAGAGATAGCCTTTTTTTTCAAATACCTTGATTGAAAAGGTCCCGCCCGATTGCATGGCCTTCAGTGAATTGTTCGCCAGATTCAGAAAAACGCGCATCATTCTTTCCTTGTCAAACAAGGCATTTCCATGAAATTGCAATTCCTTTTGGATTGTGATTCCCGAGGCTGAAAACCGGTCAATAATGTTTTCGATAAACTCATCCACAAAGGGCTTTATTTTGACAAGAGATATATTTAGCCTGATCTCGCCCCTGCTGTAATCCAGTAATTCATTGGCAAGATTATTAATTCGGTCGGCTTCTTTAATAATGCGGTTGGCGTTTTTTTCGATTCTGTCGGTTTTTTTAAGATTAAACAGGATCATTTCAGCGTAGCCCCTGAGTATGGACAAAGGGTTTCGGATATCATGTAAAATAAGCGAAGAAAATTTGCCCAGGGCTGACAAGCGTTCTGAGCGAATTAATTCAACCTGAGCGGCTTTTAATTCTTCATTAGCTTTTTCTAGTTCTATGTTGCGCTGTCTAAGACCCTCGACAAAGCTGTCGTTGCTTTTTCTTACCATTGATGAAATAGATTTCATGACCGAAAGGGCTATGGTGCTGTTTTTTTGAATAATGCTGTTAAAACCATCCTTGTTCATTTCCAACAAAAGGGTTCCCGCGTCGGCGACAATGGTGGCGCTTCGGGGTAAATCATCGATCAGGGCCATTTCACCGAAAAGGTGGCCGGGGCCATGTTTGGCGAGTAGGTCGGGTTTGCTTTTATAATAATCCTTCCAGACCTCAACGTTTCCTTGAATAACAATATAAAAGTTATCAGCAGGGCTTCCTTCTTCAAAAACAATGGATTTTTTGTTGAATGTTTTTTCCTGACACAGATTAAGCATTTCATAAATTTCCTCATCTGTCAGTTCCTGAAAAAAGTATACATTTTTGATAAATAAAAAATATTTTTCCATAGCGCTTGTCAGCATAGAAAAAGATGGGAAAATTTGCAAGCTCTAGAATTCCATACATGTCAAATCATTTGTAATGAGAGGCTCCTGCAAAACTGAGGTTTTACAAGAATCATAAACAGTACGAATAAGATATCTGTATTTGTTTAGCAAATAGGCGCGGCTGTGTTAAAAGCGTTAGGGATTGGAGCCATGGCTGTACCATTTTTTCAAAAATGGTACA
>JAFGWI010000127.1 GCA_016937215.1 Spirochaetales bacterium
GCGAAGCATTTGTGACCAGAGGCCGGATAGCCCGACCTGCCGGAGGCGGGTAACGTCCAGAAAGCATGTAAGCTAAACAAATACAAAAGTTTTATATAACTGTCATAGATTTTACACCCCAGGTAATGCCCAAAGCTCAAAAACATGGAGCAAAGAAAAAAAATCCTGCAAAGCCCCTATTTTTGAACAGAGTCCTGTATTCTTAGCTCAAAGGGCGATGAATCTGACCCGGCCACCAGGCTCAGACGGGGATAGGCCAGCTCGATGTTTTCCTTGTCAAAACGGACCTTGATCTCTTCCATAATCGAATTCTTTAAATTAATGTAATCGGATTTTTCAAACCACAGTCCCATTAAAAACTCTATGGCGGAATTACCAAAATCGGTGAGCAAAATCAAAGGTTCCGGCTCATCCAGACTAAAGGGATTTTGCGCCGCGATTTCACCAAGCACTTCCTTGACCCTCTTGATATCCTCTTTATAAGCTATGCTTAATTTGATATCCATACGACGAATGGGAAAACGGGTGATATTGATGAGCTCATTGTTGAGTATCTTTTCGTTGGGAATACGAATATAGCGATTATCAAAGGTGCGGATTTTTATGGACAAAAGATCGATGGAGGTGATGACACCGCTATTGTTGTTGATGCTGATCACATCGCCTATGGTAAAGGGCTTTTCGGAAATCAGAAAAAGGCCGCTGATAAGGTTGGACACACTGGTTTGAGAAGCAAAACCCAAAGCAATACCCACTATCCCGGCAGCTCCTAAAAGAGGAGTCAGTTCAATGCCCAGCAAATTAAAAAGATAAAGCACAATAAAGCTAATACCGCTGTAAAGAATCACCTTGCGCACAATCAACTGGGTCTGGGGCGTGGCCCGCTTCATGATAAAGCGGAGAATAATGCTCGAGAGCAACTTGATCAGCACAAAGCCGATAATGATTGTTAGCAAGGCATTCACAGCCACCCAAATCCGGTCTGTCGTAAAAAAATCCTCGATGATTTTAACAAAATCAGGCATAAAAAACTCTCCTAAAATCCGGCTATATGTTTAAAAAATTGATAACTCTGGGTGAGAATGTTTCGATCCAGAGCTTTTCGCGGCAATGTCAAAAGACGGCAGTTTTTGATAAAATCCGAGTGGGAACGGGCAAAACTGACCTGGCCCACATTATCCTCGCCTTTAAAGCTGATGTACAAATGGGTGGTGCACAGGGCTTTTTCATTGGCATAAATGGCCAAATGCTGAACATTCAGGCAAATCCTTTCGAATTTCAATTCGCTTTTCGACTTGTTCTGCAAAGTAACCGAGCAAACAGCGCTGGTGGGCGAAGGTTCCAGGTCATCATGCTTTTTACGCACCATGGACCTTAGGGAATAGCATAGTTCACCGGAACTGGTGTCACCATACCAGGTTTTGGAGTGAATCCTAATCGGTATTTCCGTCAAAACAATGGGCTCTCTTTCACCCACTTCAAAGCGCACCCATAAAGGCAGATTAATGTAAAACTTGCCCTCATTTCCCGGCACCAGATTAATGGAAATCTCAGGCCGCACGATCACTGGTTTGTCGGGCATCACAGGCTTGAAAGTGATCATGTCATTCCGGGCATTGATCACCCAGCGGGTCCAGTCAAGACCGATTTTTTCCTCGCTTAATGTGGTGAGTTCAACCACATCATTCTTGTGCTCACCCCTCTCATAGGCTATATACCAATCGTCGAGGTAGCGCTTAATCCATATTTCCAGGGCGCCAATCCGCGCGTAATAAAGCTTGTCATCACTAATATGGTGAGATTTCCAGAACACCTTTTCGCCGCCTTTCTTTGGGTCTACTTTCTTATTGTCGTCATCATGCGCACGAATTTAAGCCGTGTTTATGAATTTTTTATAATCAAGCACAATCAAAAAGCTTTTCATGGAAATATGCGCGATTTAATCAGAAAAGGCAACAATAAAAACAAAACCCGATCACAAACCCCATCACTAAAAAAAATCGCATAAAATTGACAAAACTCAGCAATCAGTTATGATTAAGCTGGAATCGATAATCCAATTTGATTGATGAAAGGAGCTGCCATGGGCCGCTTTTCCAAAGACCTGTCCAAAAAAATCTCCCTTATACCAGGAACCGTCAGATATGTGGGTGATGAAAAATTCCACCAGATCAGCATTCATTATTTTAATTATAACGAGACCAATTTCCAGGAAAATCATTTTACCGATCCAACACCCCTGGAAAAACTCACCCAAGCACCAGGCTTCCATTGGATCAATATTGACGGCATACACGACGTGTCAATTATTGAAAAACTGGGCCATATCTTCAAGCTCCATTCCCTTACCCTGGAAGACATCGCCAACACCACCCAGAGGCCGAAGTTTGAAGACTTTAGCGAGTATCTATTTTACGTGCTGAAAAGAATTACCTTTAACAGGGAGTCCGGCGGCATCGTCACCGAGCAAATCAGTCTCATTCTCAAGAAAAACATCGTTATTTCACTCCAGGAACACGCGGGTGATTCCTTTGCCTCCATCACAACACGCATAAGGGAAAACCTGGGCCGCATCAGAAAAATGCAGTCAGACTACCTATTCTACATTCTCGCCGATGCGGTGATAGACCAGTACTTTGTGGTACTGGAGGACATGGGCGAAGAAATCGAAGCCCTGGACGAAGAAATTATAGAAAAAAACAACAGCAATATTATTCACCGAATCCACCAACTCAAAGGAGATATCCTCTATCTTCGAAAATCAGTCTGGCCCTTGCGAGAAATCAACAGCCTCCTCAGCCGCCTGGACATCCCCTTTTTCACCAAAGAAGTCAGACTCTTTCTCCGCGACCTCCACGACCATTGCATACAAGTAGCCGACACACTGGAAAGCTACCGTGACATGGCTTCCGGCCTTATGGACATCCACCTCACCCTATCGAGCAACAAACTCAACGAAGTCATGAAAATACTAACCATATTCGCCTCGATCTTCATCCCCATCACCTTTGTGGCCGGCTGGTACGGCATGAATTTCAAATACATGCCAGAACTGGATTCCCCCCTGGCCTACCCCCTGGTGGCCCTTCTCACCCTCGGCACCTCAGTGGTCATGCTCTTTTATTTCAGAAAAAAAGGCTGGATTGGCAGGAAAAAGAAAAAAGCAGGCAAAAAAAGGAATAGATAATTTCATCATTTATTTTTTTTGGGGGGGACTCTGTGCTTCAGGAAGCACCAGCCGTCTCCCCCCTGGCTACTGCCCGGCCTCCGGAACTCCGGCCGGTCATCCGCCACCCCCCTCGTCCCAAAGAAGCGCAATGCGCCACTGGATAGTCCTGGCAGCAACTGTTTTTGACAAGAGGCAGCACAACAAGCCTGAAATAGCGGCACCAAGGGCCTTTACTTTTTCAAATGCCCGTAAACATCCTTGTAGGGATCATCGGGAAAGCGGTAAATATCCCGGCTGAAAAGCTTCATGTAATAGTCCCTGTCCCAGGCTGTGTTATAACCGTAGAGTTTCTGCTCAAGCGAAAAAAAAGGGAAGTGATTTTTGATATTGTGGGCCCCGAAAAAGCATAAAAAAACCAAAACAATAAGAACCGCTGGCGCAAAGACAATTTTACCTAAAAAGCGCGATACCTTTTCAGCCATCAGGTTTATGATCAATATAAAAAGCACAACAACCAGCAAAGCGGGAGTAATCCAGAATTCAAAATAATAGGGCTCCCAGTAGGTTGTAAAAACCGCGAAAACAAGAAGTGATAAAAATACAAACAAAAAGATACGCTTGTAGCGTTTTAATAATTGAGGAAACAGAAAAACCGAGCCAACCAGGGTAAAGAAGCTGAAAAGGGCAGCCAGATTATGAGTCAAATGCTCGGGGTGAAAGAAATCGCGAAAGTCGTAATTCAAGGGCGAGCCTGCCTTCTTTTCCGAACGGGGACGCGCCAAAAAGGCTTCACTGAAACCGAAAAAAGCGTCGCGGGGAGTGAATTCTTCTATCCCCTTCCCCCAATTGCCATGGTCAATATAAACATAATGAAAAAGCCACTTTTGAAAAGTCAGGTCATCGTAAACCCAGGGAGCCTGGGCCACGGCCCTGTTTCCTTTTTCTCCCGACAAAGGCAGACGGTAAATGCTTTCTCCAACAAGAAAATAACCACCAACAATAAAAACCAGGGCCAATAAAGCCGTTACCCCGGCTGTGAGCCAGCGGGCCTGAAAATTCCGGTTGATTTCACTTTGTTCTTCGGTTTTTTTCCCTTTACTCATCCGGATCACATGGGGCTTGGGATAAAGCTCAAAAAGCTTTCCAGGAACCACAAGAACCAGACAGAAAATAGCACAGCCAAAGGCAGTGTATTGATGAAACATCACGCCAATGAACAACACAATGGCTGCCGGCAGGGAATAATAAATCAGGCCCTTTTTGGCCTTGACCATGCGGAGAAGTATCCACAAAAACATAACAAACCAGGCAGAAGGAAAAATACCCGTATCCACGCGGGTGGAATAGGAAAGATAGCCGTGAGTCACCCCCACAAGCAGGGCGCCCAAAATCCCCCAGAACCATTTGCCCGTGAGCTCACTTAAAAAAAGCACCAGAAAAATCAGGCCCAGACAGGCGAAAAGCAATGAACGAAGCCTCTGATTAAAAGACAGGTCAGTAAAACCCTTGTCACCGAGGTTTTCCACCATGGCTTCATGAAAGACCTTGCCGCCGATCTCGTAATGAAGATGATGGGGATTAAAAACAGGCGGGCTTGTGTTACCAAGACTCTTCTTGATGTTATTGCTATATACAATCTGGTCCCAGTCCAGGGCCCTCTGCATATAATGAAGATGAGTCAGAAAATAAAAAAGCCCCACAAGCAATGCCAGAAGTGTCACGATGAAGGGAGAAGCATATTTCTTGAATTTCAATGGTCTGCTAATTCCTTCTATATTTTAGATACTTTAGGTGATTTTAATCGGGATATCAATTTCATCATTTCATTAGCCTGTTTCAGACTGATGATTTTTACCTGATCGCCCGATTTTTTCTGAAATATCAAAGTTCCCATACCCAAAAAGCGGAAAAGGATGTTCTGACGGAGAATCACCAGGTCGATTTCGGAAATCTCAAAAACATAAAGGTCCTTTTTAAGGAGAATGTTTTCAAGATAGTAGACCTTGTTGTTCACGGGATCCACCGAAAGGCTGGAAAACAATGCCACTAATTGATGGTAAAGAATAAAACCACCATGATATACAATCAAAAGACCCAATACCCAGGAAGCGATTTTTTCAAAAAACAGAATCGAAGGAAAATCAAAATTATAGATTTCATGAAGCTTGAAAAAGTCCAGGCCAATTTTCATCCATTCAGCCACCATGGGATAAAAGGAATAAAGCCAGAGCCCTGCCCCTATAATCACAGCGATTTTGATACCCACATAAACCACTGGCTGCCAGGAAATTTCCAGCTGCTCAGGATCAGCAGATGTGTGTTTTTTCAAATAAGCGCCTATAGCTTCTTTTCGAGCGTGACTGAACATATTGGTGTCGCGTAAAAAATCACGGGCATTGTTTTTCACACGGCCTAATAGGCGAAGGGCCGCTTTCACGGCCTCAAAAGGAGCAGAATGGTAAATCCCCTTCCAGAGGTTCTTAAAAAACGTATATTGTTTAACAGGTTTATCGATTTGGGACATAAGAACTCCTTTTTAAAAAATCAAATCCAGAAAATCTCTGGCCGGCCAGATAACCGAAGTGTCAGCTCCGGCCTGGATGAGCATTTCAACGATGGATTTATGATTGGCCTCGGCAGCCAGTTGAATGGCGTAATATCCCCTCTTGTTTTTCAGGTTTAGCTCCGGTTTTTTGGCAAGAATCAGTTTGACCACATCATCATAACCCTTGAAACAGGCTAAATGAAGCGCAGTGTCGCCCTTGTTGTTCTGCTGATTCACATTGGACAGGGTTTCCAGCTTAAGAAGGCTTAATGAGATTTCGCGGTGACCCCGCTCCAAGGCCAGGTGCAGGGCTGTGTTTTTGTCCTTGTTCACCCCATTGGCCAGGGCCGGGTTTTCAGAAAAACCTTTGGCAAGATCAGCGGCGCCGGTAAAAGCCGCCCAATGAAGGTAATTCCAGCCGCGGGAATCGATAAAATCCAGGGCTGCCCCCTTATCCAGAAGAAGAGCCGCGGTTTTTGGCTTCTCGTTCTTAAGTGCCAGCAACAGGGCTGTTTCGTTTTTTTCATTCAGTTGATTCACAGCCAGGCTCGGCTTTTCAAGTAAATCGGAAAGCACATCCACATAGCCTTCCTGGGCCGCCCAATGAAGCAGTGTGGCCCCCTTTGATTCCCGGGCACAGGAAAAGAGCAGAATACTTAATAGAATAGCCATCAGCACACCAGTTTTTTTCATTCAGAATGCTCCTTTATAAAAGGTTTTTCAGGGAAATCGGGCCTGAAGATTTATCGGCTTAAAAAAAATGCAGGCTTAGAGAAAAGAACCCGGCCGGTTCAGCTCTTCCGGGTCACAGCCGACTTAACAGGATCAGCTCATTAATAGCAGAATCATGAAGTGATGGTCAAGAATAAAATTCATTGTCCCAGCTTGAGGCTTTGACACAGTGCAAAAAAAATCACACTGCCCTGTTCCGCCTTAGGGAGGGGAGCCATGGCAAAGCGTTTTTTCCACGATACTTTCGCGGCAAAAACCTTCAGAGGCAGAAGCCGGAGAGACAAGCCTTGTCACAAATCTTTGATTTGTTGCTCGGTGGCGTGAATCCTCATCAGGATTAACTATACCCATGCAAGCTAAAAGTCCAGCCCGGAAGCCAATCCCACCCGGGGAAGGCCCCAGGGAAAGGCCCATGGTTTGGCCTTTAAAAACGCGATTTTGGCAAAAAAATCAGGCTGAGCCTGATAGAATTTCCCCTCACCATGGATTACACTTTAACAAGACAAAAAAAAACGGGTAGCTGCTTTCATAAAACAGGTTATCCGCTTGTTTAAAGGCAGAGCCCTTTATCAAATTCATCGTATTAAGGAAAAAAATTTGAAGCAAATGATCAGCCATTGGATAAAAATATTCGCCATTTTTTTACTGCTTCTGGTGTTATTAACAGGCTGCGACCTGGTTCTGGGGTTTTTCCAGCCCCTATTAGGCACCTGGGAAAGTCCAGAGTTTGAATTGAGCTTCAGGATTATCGGCTTTGAAAAAAAGCAAGTGACCTCGGCTGGCTACGTCTCATACCGGGGTGATTATATTTGCCACGGAAACAACCTTACCCTTTGCTACGATATGGGCGGTGAAAGCGAATTCGCCTATGAAATTCGCGACAACAAGCTTTACCTGAGCGACAGCCAGGGTCAAAGTTATTTTTTTAAAAAAAAATAGGGCTTATGTCTTTCTTACATAGAAACCTGGCTATTTTTCTTTTCCCGAGTGTTGTTAATAAAAAAAATGTATTTGTTTAGCTTAAACAGGAATCACGATTTTTAGCGTTAAGGATTGTAATAATAGCAGAGCTAATTGCAAAAGTCCCGACTTTA
>JAFGWI010000128.1 GCA_016937215.1 Spirochaetales bacterium
TGGCTTACAATTTTTGAAAAAATTGTAAGCCATGCCTCCTATCCCTAACGCATTAGAAGCATAAAATTAAATCAGCTAAACAAATACTAATTTTTTATATCATAAAAAAATAGAAAAGGCGACTACGGAATGTGAGATGTAAAAACATGATATGGTTCATTTTCTGATAACTCGTCATGTTATAACTGTTTGTTAACAGGGTTTATTAGAATTTTGCCTATAGTTTCTGTCGATTTAACTTGTTATGCATTGTGTATAAGGCGCGGGTAGCAATTCTTCATTGCTTCGTAAAATATCCCTAATTTCCATTAGTATAAAGCCCAGCAAATTCTGTCCAATCCAGTTTTTAGGATTTTCAATATTTTTCTGGTTGCAGGTTAGACCGATTCCCCATATTCGGTCATAGGGGTTTGCTTCAACAATTACTTTTTCGTTCGTAGCTAATAAATATTCCGCGAGATCCTCATTTTGACTGAATTTTAGATAATTACCGTACAAAACAATTTGATATTTATTGAGGTCCCAGATTTTTTGGTTAAAATTGCAGATTTCTCTACCAGCCCTTTTAATTAACTCGGGATCATTCAGTTCGTAAATTTTTCTGCGGGTTTTGTCATCATTAAAAAGCCGGGCTTTTTCAGCCATCATCCATTGTTCAGAGCAGAAATAACTTCTACCCTGAAAATCAAAGCGGCAGGGCCACCATTGGCTAAAACAACTTTGCGTTATTTTACCATCCTTTGAAGCCTGGTGCCCCCAGAAAAAAATAAAGTTTTTTCTGTTTAGAGTTTTTTGATTAGATAGTTCATCTATTGAATATTTCATATACTAAAAAATATTAACGATTTCTAATCGATGATCAAGCATTTTATCTTTGTCGAAAACAAAAAATCCTCTTAATTTTTGACCTGAAAGAGCTTTGGGCAGCCAGTATTGATCGTCTTCCCACATTTTGTGATATGGAATTGTATTTATATTGTTCCAGAATGCTAAAGCCTCATCGGTTTCGATTATGTTTCCTTCCCAATGTCTTGAAAAAAATACAGCGCAATAAAGTGAATATCCATCGAGAAAAACGAAATGAAGTTCAACCATTTTTTCAAGATGATGAGGTGTAAGACCGATTTCTTCCTGGGTTTCACGGATGGCTGCGTCAAGTTCGGTTTCTCCGGCTTCAATACGCCCACCAGGCGCATTAATTTTACCAGCCCCTAAACCTTTTTTTTTGTGAATCAGGAGAATTTCAGAATCAGTTTGAATAAAGCATAAAACAGCACGGTCGGTAAATTGATGATTGTTCCAGTCGATTTGATGTACTTTATCATTCATGTATCTGAATCATTGCAAATTTTTATCAAAATGTAAAGCTGAGTCATGAATAATCATTTTAAAAATCGTAAAAACACCATTGTTGAGTTAATCCGGCAAAGCCAAGGTCATTTATTTTTTGTTCAAAATCCTTCCAGTTGTCACCGTAATGAGTCAGAAAGATTTTTGAACGCAGATCAGCTGGGAGTGTGGCCAGTTCGCTAATAGACGCATGTACTCCACCATCAAAGAATTGGCAATCGTGAAAAATAGCCTCTATGTTAAATTTTTCACAAAAAGAATCCAGTAATTCACGATCAAAGCGGGTATCGGCTGTGAGCATGATACGTTCATCGAGAAGAAGTCCGCTTGACCAGAATGCTGTTTCCCAGTTTTTTGAAGAATCGGGAATATGTTTTGTGCGAAATATTTTTATGTCCATGGACCCTAAAGTGGCTCCATAGGTTTCTCTGGGATAATTGGCAAGCCATCTTGGTTGTGTGATGTCCCAGAAATCACCGAAACTAAGGAGTTTGCCGTGTTCGTCTTCGTTGTATCCGGAACCTCCACGCAGAGAAGTGTCCCAAAGAATTTGTTGATATATTTCACTGATGATGATATTGGCTTTTTGCTGTTTGGCATAGCGATTCATGAGCATGACTTCCTCTAATCCGCCAATATGGTCTGCATGGGAATGGGTTATGCAAAAATTGCGTATATCCATCACTGAAATACCTAATTCATACAAAGCTTGTGGAGTTTTAGTTCCGCAATCGACCATTAAGTGGTCGTTGCCCTTGATAATAAGCATATTTGTTTGGTAGTGAGTCTTGGAAAAAGCACTGCCAACACCAATGAAAAATATAGAAAGCTGACCATTGTTGGTCAGGTCTATGGGAGCTTTTTTAAACTTACGAACTTTCATAGAATCCTCATTTCTGATTGTCTATTCTTATAATCATAATAAAAGAGATTTGATGATTTCAATAGATTTTACGCCGTCATTTACGTTAGAGCGAGGTGTTGTGTGAAGGTTTTCTACCTTGCTTAACTCAACAGCTTCTTTCATCATATTGGAAAAATATCCTGTAGTCTTATATCGGCGATTTTGGGATGAAATTAAAGAAAAGTAGCTATCGTAAAAGGGGCTTGGCTTGCTTTTCAGTATTTCGAATACTCCGTTTCCAATACGTATCAGTGCTTGTTCAAAAAATAAATCCATTTCAAACATTAGGTATTTTCTATCGGTTGCAGCGAGTAAATGAACCGGAATAGACCCTGCCATAAAACCAATGTCGCAAGATGAAGTTTTTTTATCCAAATCTCCATAAAAATAACGGAATTCCAATTCCTGATCAACCAGAAAACGTAGAATATCCACCATATGGGTCCCGTCATGCCATAGAAGATCTCTTGGTGCCCTGGAGTAACCCATACAAAGCTTCGCAGAAATATTGAGCAAAGCCCCAAAATGCTTTGAGTCGATAATTTTTTTTACATCATTATAATCCCTGGAATAGCGACGTTCATGATTGATAATAATTTTTGTGCTACTTTTTTTTACTAAAGATTCGATTTCCCTGGCTTCATTAATTGAAAGAGTGAAGGGTTTTTCGCAAATTACAACAGGAACTCCTCGAATTATGGCCTCTCGGCAAATCTCAAAATGAGCTTGGGGAGGAGTGGCGATATGAAGTATATCAGGGATCTTAAAATCCAGAAGTTCGAGGTAGTTGCTGAAAATGTGGGGGCATTTCCAGGTCTGCTGGAACAAGCGACGCTGTTCTTCCTCAATATCGCAACCTGATAATAACTGGCAATCGCGGTTATGATGGATTGCTCCGGCATGGGTGGCAGGCTTTTCCCGCTTTTTATCCTGTTCCAAAAGTGTTCCTATGCGGCCCAGGCCGATAATCGAACAGTTAATTTTGTTTTTCATTCCTTAATCAGCTTTAAATATTTCTGCCTCAATTTACTATCATCCTCGGCTTCTATCAAGTCCTTTATTAATACTAAGGGGCATCCTTCAGGGTCATGATGATATAAGATATTAAGGGTTGAGATAATATCCAGACGCACCAGATTATAGTGCTCTTCAAAAAGACATTGATCAAATTTTTTCAGTAGTGTTTCTATAATGATCTTTTCATACTTTTTATTAATCAGGGCTATTTTCTAGATATTTTGAATAGTCTGACGGCGTGTAATAAACTTTTCGTCATTTATGAGTTCGAGTAAATTGGGAATAAAGTTATCAAATGATTTTATATCACTTTTTGCCAAATTGCATAAAAGCATCATGCCAATTGATCGTTGAAAAGAATTTTCCGATTTCAAGCGTTGGGACAAATCGTTTCTGACATCTCTAAACCAATCAACCGGTTCTTCCGTTATTCTCAGCAGGCTATTCAATGCATTTATTCTTATTTTGTTATCAATTGACTGTGTTTGAATAAGAAGTTCAGCGATATTGGAATTCAAGTTGGCCTCCTTGTATAATATTATATTTTGTTATTTGATTATTCAATTTGAGTTTTAAAAAACGTTAGGGATAGGAGGCATGGTTGACTATTTTTTGAAAAATAGTCAACCAAAGCGTTTTCCTGCGGATAATTACCGCAGGAAAACCTTCGAAGCGACAGCGAAGTGCCGTATAGCCCGGCCTGAAAGCCCCCAGGCTTATCAGGTAACGCCCAACATACTTGGGCTTAACAAATATTGTTTTTATTTCAAAGCTGCCTGTCCATTACAAATTTCAGCATTTTTGCAATGAAAACTAACAATTAACCTTTAAAATTTTTTCCCACAAAATAGGTTTCATAGGATTCACTGCGACAGGATTTTGGCTTAAAGGCTTTGGCGTTTTCAAATATATTTTTCATTTCCATGAGAATTTCGCGTTCATCACCCCCCTGGAATATTTTCATGATACAGTCGCCGCCTTTGATTAAATACTCCTTAGCCAAATCCAGTACCAGACGTGCTAATTCAAAGGATCGGCAGGTATCTACAAAACGGTCGCCTGTTGTGGAAGGGGCCGCGTCGCTCATGATAAGGTTATAAGGGGCAATTTCCCTGATTTGTTCGATAACCCCTTGGAATTTAAAGCTGCCTTGAATGACTTTGTAGTTTTCCTTGAGTTTGGGAGGAAGATCCACGGGTTTTAGGTCTACCGCGACCAAAAAGCCCTTTGGCCCAATTTTTTTCAGGCTATAGGTGGACCAGCTGCCTGGAGCAGCACCCAAATCCAGAACCTTGATACCTGGCCGCAGTACTGTATGACGGTTCTGGATTTCTTCGAGTTTGAATACGCTTCGGGCCTGGTAACCCTGTTCCTTGGCTTTTTTGCTGTAATGGTCGGGTTTATTCCGCATTAAGGTTCCAGCCGATTAATGTCCCTTGGAAAGAGGCTTGCTTCCTTGACGTTAGCAAGACCGCAAATCTGGCTGGTCAGACGTTCAAGACCTAGGCCTAAACCGCCGTGAGGAGGCATTCCGAATTTGAAGGTTTGTAAATAGGATTCGAAATTATTCACATTCATGCCCAGGCTTGTCATTTTCTTTACGTAGTCATCATAAACATGCAGCCGCTGACCGCCGGTTGTAATTTCAACATTGCGGAACAATAGGTCAAAAGAGCAGGTATATCCTGGATCATCGGGATCATCCAGTGTGTAAAAGGGCCGTTTTTCCGAAGGATAGTGAGTGACAAAGAGCAATTCCGAACCCCAGTTTTCTTTGGAGTATTGGCAAATCAGTTTTTCTTCTTCCGGTGCAAGGTCCTTTTCTGCGCGGTAATCTTTTTTAAACTCGTTGAAAATAATTTCATGAACTTCCTTGAATTTGATGGTTACGATTTTATCTATTTTGGGGATTTCAATGTCTAAAAGTTCGATTTCATGAGCGCAATTTGACTCCAGTTTTTCAAAAATTGATTTTAACACCAGGCTTTCAACCTTGATTAAATCATAAAAGTCCTTGATGTATCCCATTTCGAGGTCTAATGAGATGTATTCGTTCAAATGGCGTGATGTATCATGTTTTTCAGCGCGGAAAACCGGGGCTACTTCGAAGACGCGGCCGTATACACCGACCATCATTTGTTTGTAAAACTGGGGTGACTGGGCCAGATAAGCTTCCCGGCCAAAATAATCCATTTTAAAAATATTGGCGCCGCCTTCGGCACCTGAGGCAACCAGTTTGGGCGAATATATTTGCGTGAATCCAAGACGGCCCAGAGCGTCACCGAACTCCCTGGCTATGGTTGAGGCGATTCTGAAAATGGCTCGTTCCCTCGGATGCCGTAAAGTTAGGGGCCTGAGGTCGAATTTGGTATCAAGATGCACATTCAGTTCTTTTTTGGTTGTATCCGCGGGTAGTTCCTTGAGTGCTGAAGCGGCAATAATTTCAATGCTCTTTACATGAATTTCATAATCGCGCGGATTAAGAGCCTTGTCTTTGATGGTTGCCGGCTTTACAGTTCCGGTTATACTGACTGTGGATTCCACCAAAAGTTCATCGGGTGGAATATTGATATTGTTTTTATCAATGATTGTCTGGAGGGTGTATTCGGGAGTTCTGAGAATCAGAAAAGCTCCCCAGCCTAAAACGCGGAGGTTCTGGATCATACCAGTGATGGTAATATCCTTTTCCTCGTTGGCTTTAAAATCTATCTTGCTTAATATTTTTTCATCTAACTGGATTTCCTGCATGAGTTCCACCTTAAATTATAAGTTTTGTTGAATTATGAGGGAGAGAGGGGGCTTTGTCAATCCATGAAGGCTTGTGGGGCGGCTGATTCCTGTTGCTGTGGTAAATTGCTTTAGGATTTGGAAGGGGGCAAGCGTGTTTTTCAAAACAGGTTCAGCCACCAGAAATCCGGCCTTTATGGGCTGACTTCCTGGTTGAAGCATGAGCGGGAGACAGGCTGCATCATCGCGTCGTGAATGTGACGAATCGTTGACCAAAGCCTGTAAAAACCTGCCCGAAAACCTCATTAGGGTTTGGGTTTTCGGGCAACAGCTTATAGTTTATTATAAAGTGTTAATGTAAAAATAGGATGATGCATTAACATAAGATCCGATTGGGTAATTTGCGCCATAATTTTGCAAGTATCTCGCGTTGGAGAGGGCACTTAAAATTACTATTTGCAGAGTGTTTGTTTCGTAAAAAGTACTTCCGATTCTGAAAATTTCCCAGTAATCAACGGAGTTGCGGTTCGCGTAAAGTGGGCCGTTATTGACGCTGTAATTGAGATCCGAGCAAACATATGAATCATTGGCCCGGGCTTTAAGGGTGAAAAAGCGCTTATCAATATCAATATAGCTTAATTCAAATTTTTCCCATAAACCGACAGCTGTCCGGTTTGCCTTTATGGGCCTGTCGGTTTCGCTTTCAGCGCATAAATATTGATATTGCCCGGAAGCATCCATTACCTGAATGGCGACTTCTTTTTTGGTGGCATAGCGATCGGGAATAACCGGAAGTATCGCGCTGATGCCGAATCCTGCAGGGATGTTGGTTGTTTGAGCTTCAATTTTGATGACTCGTCCGTTTCCTCCCCAGCAATCGGGATCGGCGAAAACATAGGCGATTGGGTATTCTCCATGACTGATGAGTTCGATTGAGTTGATTCTGTTATCCCAGCTTTCGGGGCCTATGGATAAATCGCTCAAACTGATTTTATGATCAATAACCAAGCGAAATGAATTATCACTTTCCCTGATCATTAATACATTTATCGCGTAGCCGGTGCAATCAAGACCTTCGTAGAAATTATATTCGCAAACAGTTCCATCAGGAACGCCCCAGGCTTTTGATTGGCTTTCTTTGTTTTGTACTGTCAGAGTATCTTTGATTTCTGTTGAGGATTCCAAAGTACAGCTGAAAAAAAGTATTGCTGCCATGAAGATGATAGATAAATGAGCTAATTTGTTTTTAATGGTTTTCAATTTTAAATCTCCTAATATTTTAATTTTCTCTGGTTTTTGATTTCAGAGCTTTTCCACTTTTATTAATTTTTTCTCGATTTTCCTTTTAATTCTATTTTTAATCATTTTTGTGAAGCAAATGGTTGATTCAGGTTTCGAAACCAAATTGTAATTACATATGGATTTTAGGGATTAAGTTCTAAAATGACATTAACAATTTCTGACGAATCGTTATACTTGAGCATTTTTATGATGGTTGTGATTGCTTGATAAGGTTTGCATTCAGTTTTATGGGATAAAAACTTGGTTCATATAATTGATTTATGGGAAACACAGTCTTATAAGACCTATCATATTGAGATTTCTAAAGATAACCAAATTGTTAGAGCTACACATTATTCCTTGCAAAAAATAAGGATATTTTGATGAATCATTGAAGGAATGTATTGGTAAAGGTAGCCATAGACATGAAGTGATTTACTTACATCGTACCAGACGTTGTTGGCTTTCATGGTGAGGCCCAGGTTCTGGAGGATGTTGGCCAGGTCGGCAGTGAGGAAGTGATACTGGCCGGAATGGTACATATCGCCGATGAATATGGCCAGGTAGGCTTTTTCTTTTAAAAGCGGGATTGAGTCTTGAAAAATTTCCTTGAGTTCGGCGAGCCATTCCTCTTTGCTCTGGCTTTTTTCGTTGAATACCTTGAGTTTGCTTTGCCGTTTTTCCTTTAGTTTTTCACCGACTTTTTTGAAATTACCGCGGCTTCGTTGGGCCGTATCCATGTTCCAGTAAGGCACGTCGGTGAGGAGAAAATCGAAATTTGCTTGGTCTTTTAACAGTGTTTTTAAAACCTCCCGGCTGTCGCCGCAGAGGATTTTCTGCTGCTTGAGATTTTCAAGAAAACACACTTCTTTGTACACATCAATATGGCTTTGGTTGAGTTCAATTCCCAGGGCTTTTCGGCCACATAAAGAGGCGCCGAGAAGGCTGCCGCCTACACCGGCAAAGGGGTCAAGAACAGATTGTCCGGGTTTGGTAAAAATCTTGATCAGGTCGGCGCAGAGGTCAGGTGGTTTTTGTCCGCCGTGTTGTGAACGTAGCTTGTGCTGGCAATTGGGCGGGTATGGCTTATTTATCACACTTTTTGACCAATAAACCCATTCCTTTCCGGTTAGTTCGTTCAGGGCGTTACGGGTCGAATAAAAACCCCGGCTTTGGCCGTTATCATCGAATAATTCGATTTTATCTTTTTTGATTTTGCCGTTTTTTTGGGATTTTGAAGGTGGATCTTCGGGTTTCTGTTTTTCTGGTTGTTTAGGTAATTCGGCAAAAAGATGGTTTTGGGTATAGGATGTTTCAGAATTGGACATTGTTTGTTCTTCTTTCATTTGTCTTGCGTAATGAATGTCATGGTCGCCGTTTATATGTAAAGTGATATCATCAGCGTTTTTTTCGTAAAATTCATCAGCCGGGATGCCGTCTATGACATAGATTCTCTGGAATTTTTGTTTTCCATTGATGAAATAAGTCTGTCTGATGTATTCACCTTTTTTATCCCGATGGATTTTGGGTTTTCTTTTTGGCTGTTTTTTTTACTCATTTAGGGATTATAGCTGTCTTTTTTATTTTTTTAAAGGGATGGCTCGATAATTACTAGTCATCCCCTCAAAAATTGAATAAAATGAGATGATTAAGATTTAAAAATTGCAGGCAATAATTCCAACATAGCATTGGGATATCAGCAGACTGTCGAGAATATCTATCTTGAGATCAATATTTACATCAGCATTATCCTGTATGAAGATATCTGGCTTTATTCCAACATAATATTGCGCGACTAGAAGTGCATCAATAATATTGATAGATTCATCATCATTTACATCACCAATAAAAGACCTAATGGTAGAAGGAGTTGGTTGTTCCTGGTTTGAAATTATTTCCATGCTTAAAACGTCGATAGAACCTTTGCTTTGATAGCCTTCCATACAAAATGATAATTCTTTGATATTTTTGATTTTCATTCCAAGCTGATTCCAGGCCTCAATATGGTTAGATAGGGTTATGGTTCCTTTGTCTCTCCGAGTTTGTCTAACACTGAAATATTCATAGCAGTAGCTTTCGCCAAGCATCATAGGTACACATGGGCCATGGAATTGATAGATATCATAGATTTCTCCGTCAGAAAAAAAAGTTTTTTTTGCTTCAAATGTTCCGGGAGGTCTCCATGATCCCCAATTCTCTATGATATAGAAATCTATATTATCCTTATATGCAACGGCCTTAGGATGTTCTGCTTTGCCAAACACTCCTGTCCAGGCATTTCCTTGCGGGTAAAAATGGATATTATATTCAATTAATTCTTTACCTGTCGCGGGTCTAATACCTTTTCGAAATTGAATTGTGCTGACAAAATTCCAATTGCCTGAAAACTGGCCATTCTGTCCGAGAGTCATGCAAGCTTCTGATTTTGGGTTATCTGCCCAAAATTCATAGATGTACCCTTCTTTTTCTATCACTTCATTTGAACAGATGCTTTGAGCCTCTAATCCAAGTGAAATACTTAACCATAATAATACGGTTAAAACCTTTACTAAATTTTTTTTCATTTTTCTTGCCTCTTTAAAAATTTATTCAAAACTGATTCCCAAGGATATTCCATGGGCGCCGAGTGCAAAGGCTTTCCAGAAAAAGGTATAATTGTATTCCAGTATTATGGTTAACCAGGGCAGGGCTTTCCATTCCCCGCTGAGAAACAGGTCACCTTTATAACTAAGGTCAAAAATGGCGCCTTCCATGCCCATGATAAAAATGTTTTTAATACCGCCATAGGGTGTGATGGTCCCGAATTGGCGGTAAAAAATCAGGGTCTGGTTAAAGTTGGGAAGTTCGGAATAAAGCCCCAATTCTCCGATAAGCGTCATTTGCACGGGAAAATCAGTTGGTGTGACCCGATGTTTGTAATAAAAAAGAATTTCAGGCAGACAGAGCTTCAAACCGATTTCACTCCAGGGAGTGATTCCCAGACGGGGAATAATGCCGAATTGCCAGCCAATAGAATAGTCGGAGAGAATGTTGTTGCCCGCGATAGCCGGAGCAGCGTAATTGGTAACATATAAATCGAGCGCCATTTTGCCTTTTTCCAGAGGCTCTGGTCGTTGATGGTTTACAGACATACAGGAAGCAAAAATCAGCATAGTAAAAATAATGATCATGATTGGAAAAATAAGTTTCATTCTGACCTCTTTGTCGTGACATTAAAAAAGGGATAATTATTGTTTGAAATAGTCAGGGTATTTTGATCGACAATTATTTTGACAGGAAAGTGATATTTATCCTGAGCCGGTTCTTTTAGTTGCTGGTATAAATCCACCAGTGGTTTCAGGAATTTTTGTTCAACCCCGGTTTGGGGTAGTTTAATGGCTCCGTTTAGCCTCATAGGTGTCACATTGCCAAGGCCTTCCTGGGCAAAAACACGGTAATAGGGGTTGTGATGCAAAGGTATTTGGAGGCTGTCGCTGCCCGATGTAAAGGTGATTTTTGCCGGTGAGCTGTAAAAATTAAATTCATCGATGGTAATGGCGACTGCGTTTGATAAGATGCCTTTGTAAATATATTCTTTTGAAGGCCCTAAATCGCTTTCAGACATATCAGCCGGATTGTTTGATATAAAATCACTTTCCGTAATATATTCGTCGGTTTGAACAAAATTCCAGTTTGTGTCACCTATCATTTTTTCAAAATAACCTGTATTGCCGCTTAGCCGGCCCTGGACTCGGAGTTTACGATTGATCTGACCTGGCCCTGTGGAAATAACGGTGATTTTTGAGGTAAGCTCTCCTGGAATTTTATTTTGCATTACCCAGTCTTCATGGGGCAGTCGCCGAGGAATTTCCAGGTCGTATATTTTATTATAATCATCCACTTTATAATTATCGTAAGTATATGTAAAAAAAGGATTGGCCCCATTATTGTCAAAATCCACATGACGCGTGAACATGTCGCCGAACTGATTGATTAAAAAAACACTTGAGCCCGATGCGCTGATGTTCAAAGCTTTGAAACGGCCTCGGACCGGCCCTCCGAATTGATATTCCCAATCGCGGGGAAGCCAGCCATCGGTCATATGCAGATCGGTCTGATTGGAATCGAGATAATAAACACCACCTACAAAGCAATAGAATTTGATACTGTTTTGATCAACATAGTATTTGTTGAAATCAGGATGGCTGATGGTTGCTGTCCACTTGATGTTCTTGTCAGGAAAGGCCATACCCGAACCCATTGAAAAGGGAAAGCCCCAGCGGTCAAACCAGACGATGTTGTTGATGTTTTTTTCCCCATCCAGTGACCAGTAAAGCTTGTTATTGGCCCGCAGAATGATGTAGGGGCCATCAACCGACAACTCTTCAATATGGCTGATGTAATAGCTGCCGAATGTGGTGTTAAAGGGGTGTTCAATTGTGCCCAGTCCGATCCATTGGGGCTTTTCAGCTGTTGGCTCTTTGATCCATAAACGGCCGTTGTTCAATGCAAAGAAATAGCGCTGATTAAAGCTCTGTTTGTTTTCACGATAATAGATGTTTTGCGGCAGATCAGAGGGGGCTTCGACAACCTCAAGGCCGATTGGGAAAAAGATATAACAACCTTGCAGGAAAAAAAGAGAAAAAATAAGGGCGACTCTGTAATAAATTTTATTCCACAGTATTGGATTTTATCATAAGAAACTAAATTTTTATATCTTAAAAACAGTTTTTAGAGAAAAAAAACGGTAAAGGGTTTGGCTGGAAAAATAAAGTAATGAAAGAGCAATAAAATAAATGAAAATTTGGCCGCGGCACCAAAATAAAAAATAGATGGCCTTTTGTTTATTATCAATGGTCCGCTTAACCAGAAAGGCTTTATTTTACTTCTCTGTAATCCTGTAAATTTGTTTTAGCTAGAAAAGCCAATAACTCCTGTGCCACTACTTCGTTAATGCCCGCTTCGCGTTGAAGTGTTTCAAGGTCGCTGTTCAAAATGGCGTGTAATGACCCGAATTTTTGTAATAGCTGCGCGGCTTTAACTTCACCAATGCCTTTTACCTTTTCCAGAATCGAATGAGTTATTGTTTTTTTCTTGAGCCGCTTGCGCAGGGAATTGGCAAAGCGATGGGATTCATCGCGTACGGCTTGAATAACCAGAAGGGCTTTGTTTCCGGCTTCCAGTTTAACCGAATCCTCGCGGCCGGGAATAATGATTTCTTCTTCTGCCTTGGCTAGACCGATCAAAGGGATATGACTAAAACCGATTTTATCAAGAATTCCCTTAGCCGCGTTCACCTGCCCCCGGCCGCCGTCAATAAGAATCAGATCGGGAGCTTTCAGGCCTTCGTTCAACACCCTGGTGTATCGCCGGGCCACAGCTTCACGAATGGATTCATAATCGTCTATTTTACCTGGAGCCAGGCTGCGGATTTTAAAATAGCGGTATTGGGGTTTGTCCGGGTAGCCATTGTAAAAGGAAACCATGGACGCCACGGTGTCTTCACCGCCCAGGTGTGAAATGTCAAAACCTTCGATGCGTATAGGCAGTTTTTTGAGCTCAAGATGTTTTTGCAGTTCGGTCAAGCCGTTTTTCTGTTTGCGGCTCAGTACCTGAATTTCGTGATATTCCTTGGCTGCTGCTACCGCTGTATCGAGTATTTTCAAGTGTTGCCCGCGTTGGGGGATTTTGAGGTTCAGTTTGTGGCCGGTTAATTCCCTTAAAGCCTTGGCCAGGGATTCAGCCTCAATTTCCTGAGACAAATAGATGATTTTGGGCACCTTGCTTTGATCATGATAAAACTGGGCCACAAATTGTGACATGGCGTCGGCGGAGCTGGAATAGAGCTCGCTGTGAAAAACACTTTGCCCCACAGCCTTGCCGCCTTGATGCTTTAGCACCGCGAAGGTGCATAAATTCCCGGTGGTGTAAATGCCCACATAATCGGTTTCTTCTTTATGAAAATCCACCACCTGCTGGTATTCATTAAACTCCCGAAGCAGTTTGATGTCATCGCGAATAATGGCCGCTTTTTCATAATTCAGTTCAGCCGATGCAGCTTCCATGGATTTTGTAAAATTCTCAAGCAGCTTGTTGATCTTGCCGCTTAACAAATCCCTGATTTTATCAACTACTTCGTTGTAATCTTCCTGAGTCACTTTTCCGCAGCAAGGCGCTGTGCAGCGTTTGATATGGTAATACAAACAGGGCTGATTCTTTTTTTTTAATTGTCCCTTGCATTTACGCAGAGGAAAAAGCTTTTCGATCAGGTTCATGTAATCGGCCACGCGGTAGGCATTGGGAAAGGGCCCGAAATACTGGGACCCGTCAAAAAAAATCCGCCTTGTTTTGAATACCCGCGGAAAGGCTTCGTTGGTAATGCGTATAACCGGGTATGATTTTCCGTCTTTCAGGTTAATATTGAAGCGTGGTTTCCACTGCTTGATCAGGTTGATTTCCAAAAGCAGGGCTTCGTGCTGGTTTCGGGTAAGAATGAAATCCAGATCCATGATATGTTCGGTGAGAAG
Organism: Spirochaetales bacterium; assembly: GCA_016937215.1. Lineage (GTDB taxonomy): Bacteria > Spirochaetota > Spirochaetia > SZUA-6 > JAFGRV01 > JAFGWI01. The sequence continues at coordinate 13,786 of JAFGWI010000128.1, forward strand.
CTTGGTTTTGATGTCACGCTCGCCGGAAAAATAGGACCTGACTCTTTTGCGCAGGCTTTTGGCTTTGCCCACATAAATGATCTTTTTTTTATCGTTTTTGAAAAGATAAACCCCCGAGGCATCGGGTAGCTTGTCGATTTTCAGTAATATTTCGCTTTTAACCGCCATGATGAAATATAGCAGTTTTGCACATTTGGGAGAATAGGATTTTTTTGGGACACCTTTTGCCGTGGCTTTTTTAAAACGCCTTCTTATGAGACCCCTCAGGCGCGGTTCTGTTTTGGAATAGCGCTTTATTCGCGTTAGGGATTGGAACGGCAGGTATTGGTTTTTTCAAAAACCAATACCTGAAACCCGGAGGCGCCTTTTTTGGCGCCGAGGATTTCGGAGCAAAGCGGAGCCGTGTAAAGCCCGGCCCCATGAAGCGAAGCGGAATGGGGAAACGCCCGCGCGATGAAAAACCGGATTACAACAACAGGAATCATGTTTTTATAAAAGCTAAAAAAATAGATATTTTCCCGGCCAAATAATTTGTTTTATTGACCCGATTTTGCATCATGGTTATAGTTGTAAGATAATCCTGCATTCGGCAAAACCCCAAAAACCCGGGCTATAAATAGGAGAGGGTGTTTTTAATAAAAAAGGAGCAATTCATGGAAGCACAGAAAGAATTAAAACGTGATGAAATCGCGGAGGAACTGAAGTGGGACCTCGCTTTAATGTACAAATCGATAGATCAGTGGGAAGAGGATTTTAAGAGAATTCAGGGTTATCTGGATAGATTAATGCTTTTTAAAGGGACCTTGAAACAGGGGCCGGCCCGCTTAAAAGAGTTTTTTGAGCTGGATGATGAATTTTCCCGCTTAATCGAGAAACTCTATACTTTCGCCCATTTAAGAAGCGACGAGGACACCTCTCATTCACAGAACAGGGGTTATTACGAACGTATCCTTTCCATGCATCATCAATGTTCGGCCGCGCTTTCCTGGGCTCGTCCTGAGATTCTGGAGATGGATGAGAACCAGCTTCAGGAATATCTGAAAAGCCCGGAACTTTCTTTTTATCGTTTCGCCCTTGAAAAAATGCTTCGCTACAAACCCTACACCCTTTCTGAAAAGGAAGAAAAGCTTCTGGCCATGGCAGCCGAGGTGACGAGCGTTCCTTACAAAGCTTTCAGCATGCTCAATAACGCGGATATCAAATTTCCCAAAATAAGCGGTGAAAAGGGCGAGGAAATACAGCTTAGCCATGGGGTTTATTCCCAGCTTCTGGAAAATCATAACCGGAAGCTGCGAAAAGATGCGTTTGAAGGAATGTACAGCACCTTTGAGGCCATGAAAAACACTTTGACCACAACCATTGATGGAGCGGTTAAGGCCAATATTTTTAATGCCCGCGCCAGGGGTTATTCATCGGCCCTGGAAGCAAGCCTTTTTAAGGATAATGTGACACCCAAAGTGTATAACAGCCTTATCGATAGTATTCATGAAAACCTGCCGATATTTCACTGCTACATATCCCTTCGAAAAAAGGCTTTAAAGCTCGACCAAGTGGATATGTACGATATGTACGTGCCCATGATTCCCGAGTACGATCTTAAAGTGCCCTGGGAACAAGCCAGAACATGGGTCATGGAAGCCTTTCAGCCTTTGGGCGATGAATATTGTAAAGTTGTCAAAAATGCCTTTACAGAGCGCTGGATAGATGTTAAGGAGACCAAGGGAAAGCGTTCAGGTGCTTATTCCAGCGGCTGCTTTGATTCCAAGCCCTACATGCTGCTGAATTACACTGAAACCCTTAATTCCGTATTCACCCTGGCCCATGAAATGGGGCATTCCATGCATTCCTATTTGTCCAACAGCAACCAGAAATATCATTATGCTGATTATTCTATTTTTGTGGCTGAAGTCGCGTCAACGACCAATGAATTATTGCTACTCGATTATTTACTGAAAACCCAGGATGATCCTCAGTTCAGAACCTATTTGCTGAATCATTTTTGTGATGGTTATAAAGGCACGGTTTACCGGCAGGTTCAGTTTGCCGAGTTTGAAAAGCATATTCATGAAAAGGCTGAAAAAGGCGAACCTTTGACTCTGGATAGCTTGAACCAGGATTATTATGAGTTGAACCGAAAATACTATGGCCCTGAGCTGGAAAATGCCAACGACCTGATCAAGCTTGAGTGGGCGCGAATCCCTCATTTTTATTACAATTTTTATGTTTATAAGTATGCCACTGGTTTTACGGCAGCCATTGTTTTGTCTCGGAATATCCTTTCGGGCGATCAGAAAAAAACAAGCCATTATCTTGATTTTCTTAAAGCCGGTTCCAGCCAGTACCCGCTGGACATCCTTCGCCATGCCGGCGTAGACATGGAGGATCCGGCATCGGTTTCAGGGGGGTTGAAATATTTTGATACTCAGATATCGGAGCTTGAAAAGGTTCTGGGCATTTAAGATGGGCGTTTCCCCGGGCTGAATGGGGCGGTGTGGAAAGTAGCTTTGAGTCAGATTTAACAATCCGGCCCCATTCAGCGCGGGGCCGGGCTTTACGGTGCTTCGCTGACGCTCCGGAATCCTCGGCGCGAAATAATCGCGCCTCCGGGTTCAAGAGTCACGGTTTTGAAAAACCGTGACTCTTCACCTCCAATCCCTAACGCGAAAAAGGGTTATGAATCGGGAAGAGAATTCTGCGACAGGAAACATGGCTGTTATGTTTAATACCTGTGTTTTTGGTAATAATTTTCCCAAAGTACATGCTTGTACTTTGGGAACAGTAAGCCTTTATATAAACCATCTTAAGAATGGAATCTTGAAAAGAAAATGATGCTGATATTTTTTTGTATTGGTTTTTTCAATGATTTTTTTTGCGACATTTACGATATATGTTTTAGTAGATTCATTTAGTTTTTGTCCTAATTGTGCTTTTGAATATTTTGGATAACCAAGGTGACCCTTTCCTTTTGTTTTCTCCATATATTTTCTGGGATTTATCATTTCTTTTTCAGAGACCACAACATTTTCAGCGTTTATGTAATTTTCAGAAACTTTTTCAGGTGATATGTCCAGGATCATTGATGTTTCTATCCACCCCGCATGAAAGTCTTCTGGATATTTTTGCAGAATCTCTTCTGCTTCTGTTCCCAACTGTAGATCAATATTTAATTCCTTGTATGAAAAAAAGGCGCCCATTGGAGAAATAAAATTAATTGCGAAAAGTTTATTTATTTGGTCACAGGCCTTTTCAATTGCCATATTGTGGAAAGGATCTCCATGTGATGCAATTATTAAAAGATATTTTATACCCCAGGTCTGAATGTTCTTAAATATTTCGAACATGATTTTTCGCAGCAATTTTGGTTTAATATACATACAGCCCGGAAAACCCTTCATACAACCAGCCGCGAGAGGAAGAAAAGGTATGGATAAAAAATGATAATCGGGATATTCGGTTTCTAATTCTTTAATTGCTTTTTGTTGCCAGTATTCGCCAAGCTGAATATCAACACCTATGGGTAGATGTGTACCGTGTTCTTCTATGGGAGCAACGGTCATAAATAATAATGTTTTATCTTTAGGAAGCGAATCAATATCATTCCAGCTTAAATCGAGAATGCTTTTCATATAAAGGCCTCCTTAACAGGTGCTGCAATAATAATTTTCATATTTTGAGGGTCTAGGAATTTTTTATTTGATAAGAAGGTCTCTTCAAAAGGTCCGTTTATAATTAATTTATTTTCTTGAATAAATGAATAAAGTTGCGCATAAGAGGTGCTTAAAGTCACCATAGAACCGTGATGAATTATCTCGCAATACCTTTGTTTTTGGATTTTTTTAATATTCTGGATATCGCAATTTTCAGTGAGGTTTATGGGAAAATAGATTTCCATGTCAATTGAATTTTCAGTAAAATCCTTTTCGCTATGCCAAATTATGGTATGAGAACCAATAACTTGTATATTGTTTTTCACAGCCATCTCAAATAATTCGCTTATTATTTCTCCAATTGTACTATGATTTCCTTCTTTTTGAATGCTTAAGATGTTCTTTTCATCATGAACATAATCTCGAACACTTTCATTTTGATTCTCATCCAAAGAATTAATAATGTTCTGTAATACTGATTGACTTTGACTTATTTCAGCAGCTTTCTGTTTTAGAAAATAAATTTGAGATGTAAGTATTGATTTTAGATCTTTTGTATTATGTGGTTGATAAATAATTTCCTTTATTTGTTCTAAAGGCATTTTACAACTGCGATAAATCAAAATCTGCTGTGCTGTTAATATGGAATTATCATCATAGTATCGGTAATTATTTTCAAAATCTATTTGAGCCGGTTTTAATAGATCAATTTCATCATAATAACGCAAGGTTTTTTGGGGAATTTTTGTCATGATGGAAAATTGGCCAATAGTATACATAAGGAACCTCCTTTGTTCATATGAAAAGGATACAGGTTCCAGTAGCTGGAATGTCAACAAAAATATTAAAAAAAAATGCGAGGCCACTGGTGACCGGGTTTCATAAAGTTTTTAAGCCAGGTTTTGAACATAACCTGGATTTTACGATTAAGTGATTTAACAAAATCACCACACAGGATGAGACAAAGAAAAATCAAGGGCTTTTTATAAAGCTTTCAGCTCAAGTGGCCATAAAAGGCCCTTGCCCAAGTTTCAAAGCATGATTATTTTTTTTATATGAATGAGAAATCGATTTCAACCAAAAAGGGTGACCAGGGAACTACAGGGCTTTTGAACGGGCAAAGAATCAAGAAATACTCGCTTCGTCCTGAAACTTACGGAACCATCGATGAAGCGGCCAGTTTTATAGGCCTTGCCAGGGCAAAGAGTGAAAACGAGGATCTTCAACATAGGCTTATCATGATTCAGCGGCATCTTTACTTGATTAACGCTGAACTGGCCTGTCCTTCGCCTTGCGGGCAGCTTGAAAAAAAAATTGAGCAGGGTGATTTGGAAAAAATAGAAAAATTGGAATCGGAAATAGAATTAGAACTAGAGTTTCCCAAAAAATTTGTTTTGTACGGGGAGCGAATGGTGTCAGCTCATTTGGATGTTGCCAGGGCTGTTATTAGGCGGGCTGAAAGAAGGCTTGTGGAGTTGTCTGATTGTGAAACAATAAGGCCTCTTGTGCTGAAGTATATCAACCGGCTTTCCGATGTGCTTTATTTACTCGCTCGTTATGATGAGTTTTCCAATAACTGTGAATATCGCTTCGCGGCAGAGGAATAGTTTCGGTTTCGAGTAATGGGGTTTTAGGGCTTTCGCATAGCTACAATAAATATTCCTGAAGCCGGGTAATTCCTTCTTTCAGGTGATTCAATTCTTTTGTGTAAGAAAAACGTATGTATTTTTCGGTATTGTTCTTGCCAAAATCACAACCAGGGGTAACGGCAATATGGCATTTTTCCAGCAATTCCTGGGCAAAAAGGAGTGAGTCCTGGGAATAGTCGGTGATATCCGCCCATAGATAAAAAGCTCCATCTGGCGGGGCATCTACCTTAAAAAGCTGGTTGATTTCTTTGTAGAGATAGTCACGTCGCTTTTTATAGCTTTCCCGTATTTTTTCTAGATAAGGGTAATCAAAAGCAGCCAGGGCCCCGTATTGGCTTAATGTGGGCACACTGATTGATATATTTTGAGTTACGATTTCGGCTTTGCGCACCAGTTGGGGAGGCAAAATCATCCAGCCGATACGAAGCCCTGGAAGACCATAGGTTTTTGAAAAACCGTTAATCACAATGGCTTTATCCGAATATTCTAATGCGGTATGCTCTTTTTTTTCGTAAACCAGGCCATGGTAAATTTCATCGGAAATAAAATAAATGTCCTTTTTATCGCAATAGTGCAGCAATTCTTCCATGACCTCTGGTGTATGCAGGGAGCCAAAGGGGTTGGATGGCGAGGGAATATGAACTGCTTTTATGTTTTTTTCTTTTGACAAGCCTTTTGCTAAAAGCTGATAGGCTGTATTTTTGTCTACAGGAATTGTACAAGGTTCAATATTTAAAAGATACGCGAAATTCCTGTAACAAGGGTAAGAAGGATCAGTTAAGGCAATGCGCTCGTTTTGGTTTAAGCAAATGGAATAGGCGACCAAAAAAGCCCCTGAGGTGCCAACAGTCAGTATGATTCGGTCAGGAGAAATATTCACTTTATAGGATTTATAATAATGTTCTGAAATTTTTTCCCGTAATTCGAGAAGGCCCAGGCTTTCGGTGTATTTGATTTTTTTGTCTTTTACGGCCTGTTCAAGAGCCAATAATACACCGGGAGGAGGATCAATATCAGGTTCTCCGATTTCAAAGTGAATCACATCAGGGATTTCTCTGGCTTTTTTTAAAAAATCAATGACCAGAAAGGATGAAATATTATCCATTCGGTCCATAACATCTCCTGATTTTAATCAATCTTCTTAAAATGCCATTTGGTTCCGCCATCACTATTAATGATAAATATAATTCCTGTATTATCAAGAAATAATGTAAAAGAAACGTCACTTTTTTTTGCCAAAAAGCTGTTTCCGTCTCGAATTAGTGGAAAAATTTCGTTTATTTCAACAATTTCGCTTCCGCGGTATTCGCAGGTAATCATATATAAATCGTTTTTCACCGGCACAATCAAAAAACCCTTGACTCCTTGCATGGAAATTTCCCCTTTATCCATAACATAGCTTCCGATAAGCGAGCGCCCTTCAATGACAGGGCCCTTTTGAGGTGGTGTCGCGCAGGATAAAAGACCGATGATGATGGCTAAAGGTAAAAGCAGTTTTTTCATTTATATTTCTCCTCAGATTTGGTTGATTTATACAGATTCATAATTATGGAAATGATTTTCCATGCTATATATTTTAGCCCTTTTAATGGAAATTACCGGTTTTTTGGTAAAAAACGCATTTGTTTTACCACCGCGAAATTCTTTGATATTGCGTTAGGGATTGGAGCGGCAAAGTTGGCTTTTTTCAAAAAGACAACTTTGAGGCCCGCAGGCGCGATTATTTCGCGCCGAGGACATTGAAACCGCGGAAAGCCCGGCCTGCTGCAACGAAGTGAAAGCAGGCAACGCCCCATAAATTTGTATTAAATAATGTTGAAAATTTTACCTATAAAAAAAAGATAAACCAGCATGAGCATGAATCCTTCCCATCGGCCGATTTTCTTATCAAGGGTGACCAGGAAAAATAGAATGGTAGCGGAGGCCATTACCGGAAAACCAATGGTCAGAATGGAATCAGCGACAACAATATTGCCTAAAAGGCCAGGCACACCAATAACAATAAGAGCATTGAATATGTTTGATCCAAGAACATTGCCTACCACCATTTCGGAATTTCCTGATTTCACGGCACTGAGTGTCACCATCAATTCAGGTAATGATGTCCCGAATGCCACGGCTGTAACCGCGATTAATTCTTCACCCACACCAAAAAAAGAGGATATTTCTATGACTGAATCCACGGTGAATTTGGCGCCAAGGAATATGAATCCAGAACTCACTACAACGATAATAAAGGGCCAGGGTGATGGTTTTACTTTTTTGTCTTCATCGGGTTCATGTGGGTCTGTGTTTACCGTATACGCGATATAGATAATAAAACCCAGAATCATGATAATGCTTTCAAAAGGAGTGATGACTCCGTCAAAACCCGTGAGTATAAGTAAAATCGTGGCACCGGCTAAAATGGGGACATCTACGTTTATGAGATCAAACTGAATGATTAGTTTTTTCGCAATAACAGCGCCGAAGCCTAGAATCAGCAGGATATTGGCGATATTTGAACCAACGACATTTCCGGCTACGATATTAGAAGAACCTTGAACAACCGCCACCAGCGAGGAGACTAGTTCAGGTAAAGATGTGCCTATGGATACAATGGTCACACCAATGATAAAGGGTGAAATACCCAACATCAGACCGATTTTTTCTGCGTTTTCGGTAAAAAAATCTGATGCTTTGATAAGCACGAATAAACTGGCGGGAAATATTAAAAACCATGCAATAATCGGAAGTTCCATACCTTACCTCTATGTTTTTTTTCGTTTAATTTAAGGAAATGATAGTTAAAGCTGATTTTTGATGAAGCGCTTTAAAAAGTCAAGCCTGAAATCGCTGACAATGGTCTCATGATCCTTTATCTTCGGGACTTTGATAATTTTTATTTTTTGGATATAGTCAGTTCATGAAGAAGTTGGGTATATACAATGTCTCTTTATTCCGGGATTTTGTGGAAAAGCATAAAAAAATTATTATTATTTGTTTTTTTACAGCTGCCTTGTTTTTAAGGCTTTTTTATTTTATAGAAATGCAGCACACTCCTTACGGGAATTTTCTTTATCTAGAGTCAGCCTTTAATGATATGTGGGCAAGAGAAATCGCTGAAGGGAATTTTAATCAGGGCGAAATTATGTTCAGCGCGCCTTTATATCCTTATTTATTGGGGTTAGTTTATTTTCTGACCAATAACAATTCCGTGATAATGAAGGTTTTTCAGTTTTTTATGGGTCTGAGTTCATGCTGGCTGGTTTTTTTGATAAGCTGTAGAATTATTGATCAAAGAGCAGCTTATATAGCCCTAGGCTTGTCGCTTTTTTATAGTATGTTTATTTATTTTGAAAATGAATTACTTGCTGTGCCTTTAATCATTCTCCTGAATCTTGGGGCAGTTTGTTTTTTATTAACAGCGCTTGAAAAAAGAAAGGCCAGGTATTGGATAATTAGCGGCTTTGTATTCGGGTTAGCAGAGATTGCTGGGTCTTCTGTTGTTGTATTTTTGTTGTTAATCGGGGCTTGGTTGTTTATTAAATTTGGAAAAAAGAAAACATTACAACAAACTGTAAAATATTTCATTTTCCTGTTGGCTGGTTTTATGGTCCCGATTTTGCCGGTCACTCTTCATAACGCGGTTCATGGAAAAGCATTTGTTCCTGTCTCAATTCAAAAGGGCTTTTTGTTTTATTCAGGTAACCATTCGAATGCGGATGGTTATAATGCTTTGTTACCTTGGAAAAAGATAAACCTCCCGGAAGAGTATTTGAATTTAGCTGAAAGGGGAAAAATGGCGTTAAATAAATCTGATGCCACTGATGTTGAATTATCAAGTTACTGGTTGGGACAGGGTTTGGTTTTTCTTACAGCAAAGCCATCGCAGGCAGTAGCTTTATACGCAAAAAAAGCTTATCTGTTTTGGAACAGTGAGGAAATTGGCAATAATCGGGATATAGCTTTTACGACCAGGCATTCACTGGTTTTAAATATTTTCAGTCTGCCTTTTTTTATTGTTTTTTTATTGGCTATAGGCGGTATTGTCATCGCGTTTTTTCAGAAAAAAGAGTTGTTTATTATCTATATTTTTATTTTATCGGTTTTTCTTTCCGCTTTGCCCTTTGTCTCCAATGCTCAAAGTAGAATTCCCATGCTTCCTTTTTTGATAATTCCGGCAGCATATTTTATCTCTCAGGGTTTATGTTTGAAAAAAATTTTACTGGATAAAAAAATCAATAAATGGATATTTTTTATTCTTATTGTCATAAGTGGACTGTTTATTTACCCTTTTACAAAAACTAAGGAAGCCGGTAAAAACTGGTTCCTAGAAGCTAAGGCTTACGAAGAACAAAAGAATATAAGCCAGGCAGCGGAGTCATTAAAAAAGTCTCTTGAATATAATCCTGAGAATTCTGCAATTTTCCTGAAATTAAGCCAATATTATTTAGGCAATTTGAAAAATCCAGAAAAATCCATTTATTATTTGGAACAAGTGCTTGAAAAGGAACCTAAAAATGTGATGGCCTATTATCAACTGGGGTTAAGTTATAAAGTGTTAAAACAAATAAACGAGGCTAAATATTTTTTTCAGACAACAGTAAGTATGGCTGGTAAAGATATATTTCTTCCTAAAAATAAGCAATATATAACAGAGGCATATTTGCAATTAGGGCAAATTGAAGAGGATCGAATAAATTATGACGAGGCAATGAATTACTATAAGGAAATCATCAAAATCAATCCTGATCATAAAAAGGCTAATTTTTATTTGGGAAGAATATATTATTCCATGGGATTTTTTCAGGAAGCTCGGCGGATTCTGGAAAAAGTACTTAGACTTGATTCAGGCAATAATGAAGCTTTGGCCCTTATGGAAAGCATAAAGGGTTTTACCAATGAGCAGGCAGCTGTAAATTAATAATTTATTGATGGATAACCAGTTATCATTTGTCAGCTGCCTATTAATGGCTAATGTCAGGACTTTTGCACTCAGTTCTATAAACTAATATATGAACCACATAGGGAAAAGCCTTAGTTTTTCCTGCCAATAATAATAGGATGGATGGAATAAATCCCGTAAAAGTGTTATTCGTCTGCTTTCAAGAGGAATGGTTTCAATAGCCTCGATTGCTTCATTTATTTTTTCTGCCATATAACCTGAATATACACTCATGGCTTTGGTTTCGAGCAAATCGACAAGAAGGACAACATCATCTTTAATTGCGAAGGTGGTGAAAATACTGATTGCCAATTCTGCTATGCTATGATCCTGGGTTGACATGATTTGGTGATATATTCTTTCAAGCACTCTGATTCTTTTTGAATCCTCCAGACCGCGGCAGATTAATCCGGTGGCAAAAAAGGCCGCGCGTCTAACCAGAGGCCAGGGAGAGTCGACCATTTGTTTGAATATTTCCGGCTTAAAATCCCAGCCTAATTGCTGGGCCAGAACGAGCAAGGCAGCTGCCCGAATTTCCGGACGGTTTCCATGTTCCATTACTTCGCGAAGCCAGATAAGATCGTCATCATTCAAGTTATCGATGCAAGAGGCGAATGAAAAAAGTCCGATTACAGCTACGCTTCTGTTCGCTGAATGTTCAATTAAATCGCGTAAAATTTCCTTAAAACCGAAGCCCGCTGGAAAGGACATTTCTGAAATTAAAATTGATTTTAAAAGCCTTACTACCGGTTCAGAGGACGCGAAGGTGAATAATCCCGGCATCTGCTTTTCGAATTTATCATCAATTCCCTTAATTTTTTCTGCTATATAGGGAAAGCATAGTTCTTCGCCTTTTTCGGTTAAATAACAGGCGATTTCCAGTTTCAAGAGTTCATCTTTTTTTATGAGCCATAAACTGTGAAGCAAGGAAATGATGCGATCACTAAAGGATTCAGGGAAATTCAGAAGATGGCGTAAAAAAATTTCATTTTTCAGAGAATCTTGTTCATTTTTAATTGAGTTGGCCATGAATTCGAAATCTTCGGAATAAGCGAATCTGCTTAAACCAATCAAGGCGGTTTCAATAATCTGTAAATCGGACTCAGGATTTTTCAGAATTTCACGTGATAATTGCAGAGAGCGTTTATCTTGCCAGGTGTTAAGTATGTTTAAAATATCATTTTGAATGTTCAGCGATTGTGTTTCGAAATAACATTGATATAATTCATCTTGAGCTTTATTTTTACCAATTGCAGATAGACTTGCCAAGGTATTTAATAGAACTGTGTTGTCAGCACCTTTTTTTAAAAATTCTAGTAAAAATGGAACCAGTTGAGGATTGTCCAGGGCGCCAATGGTAGAAATAAAACTTTCCCTGGTATCACTATCATGAATCCGTTGATAAAGGTCTTGGCATAATTCCATATTGGGTTTTACAAGTTTTAAATATAAAGAATATACGGCGGGGTTTTCAATTTTAGCGCTGTAAATTAAGTGCGCCAGTATTGAAATGACTTTTTCCCGGTATTGATCATAATAAAGCTCATTGTTGAACAAAAAGTTTTCAACAGCCGCGAAACAGTTTTCATAACTTCGGGGAGAAATAAAGCAATCGCTCAGGGATAGAGACAGAAGGCTATCAAGGGTATAATTTTGTCTGATATATCCGAGAGATTCAATAGCAATAGCTTGAATATCCTCTGAATTGGTGTTCTTTATAATTTCGATCAGCAGGGGATGATAATGATCCAAAGGGAATTTCTGTATTCCATATAAAAATGACTCTATCGCCAGACCTGGAATATTTCGCCATTCTTTTAATCCATAAAAGGAAATCTGACTTGCCTCTTCATTATTCAGGTCAGAGAATAATTCAAAAATATCACTTTTTAGACGTAGATCCTTTTCATCCATAAAAAACGCGCGTACCATATTTATATCATCATAATTCATGAAAAATTTGATGCGCATAAAGGTATCGTATTTTCGCTGACTGTCCTCTTTACTCATGAATGTTTTTAATAAAACCGGTTTCATGGATAAGTCAAGATAGGGATTTTCTCCGAAGTTAAATAATGGCACAATAGAACGCACAAAAAATTCAAGAGTATCATCATCCATATTCAACGCGGCGCGATGATGTAAAAATAGACGAATGCGCCGTTCGTCAAGGTAGATATTTGATTCTTTATAATCTTGAAAAGCCTGATGAAACATATCCTGATAGCGGCGCTGTTTTTGTTCTTTGGCTGAAAAGGATTCGAAAAAATGCTTGCTTAAAAAATCGTGAATTAATTCGAATCTTTTGTCATCTGTTCGCCGAAGAATTCGTCGGTTTACCAGATTATCGGTTATTTTATTAATCATCGAAGTTGATTCTGAAAGGCGTTTACAGATTTCTTCGGAGCGTAGCTTCCGTCGCAGACCTTCCCGTCCGACCAGAAGATTCAGTAAGTCTTCAGATAGTTTTTTTTCATATTCTTCCAGTCCTAGAAAAATTTGGTGGTTAAAATATTCCGAAAGGATTCGTTCCAGTGATATATTTTCCTCTACCCAATAAGCTTCTGTTAAACGAGAAGAATGATGTTCGACAAAATAAGCCGCGGCGATTTGGATGTAAGGAGGATAAATATGTCCTGATTCATCAAGAGTGGCTAAACGGGCGATGAGATTTTCCAGAAATTGGTAATCAAAAATAATGTTATAGTATTCCATGATGCCCTTGATGATTAAGCGCGCCTGGTCCTGGGAAAAACGTTCAAGATAAAAAAATTGTTCCGCGTAAAATTGCTGGCGAATATGTTTCATCCATTGCATGAACAAAGGAAGAAAATCGCTTCGTAGGGAATAAATAATGGTAAGCTTATCCGGATCGATGGAAAGAACCAGATCCGGGATTAGCCAGTTTTCCTGTTCACCAAAGTTTAGTAAATATTCTTCGAACTGGTCTAAAAGCAGAATATATTTGCCATCGATTTTTTCCAGGAATTTATGTAAACCTTTGTTAAATGATTCTATCGATGTATTATCAGCGATTTTAAAATGCCTGGCTAACTCTCGCCGACTTAGATCGTTCATGCGATGATAATGAAAATGATTTTTCTTAAGAAGGGGAATAATGCCGGCATTGAGTAAAGAGGTTTTACCTGTTCCTGATTCCCCGCAAAGAACTACCATCGAATAACTCTGAACCAGTTTAAAAATTTCCTGAATTACATCGTCACGCCCAAGAAAATGCTCAGCATCATTAACTGAATAAAAATCCAAATACTTTAAAGGTGTTTCCATAGAATACATAGAGTGTAAACAAGGTTTAACTTAATATCAAGCGCTTGTTTTTATGGGCTTTTTGAAGTTTAGGGGTATTATCTTAAAATTCTTCGATATTCTCGAGCTGGGCTATCCATAGATTTGGTTATCATGTTTTATATTCTTTGTTGCCTATTCAAATCAGCTTTCATCCTAGTCAGGCAAATATAGTGCTCAATAAATGATAATTATGAAACAGCGTACTGGGTTTTAAGTAATTCCGCATAGGGGCCTTTGTTTTGTACCAATGTATCATGATCTCCCCGTTCAACAATACGTCCGTTTTCCATTACAAAAATAATATCGGCGTCGCGAATTGTAGAAAGACGATGAGCAATGATAAAGGTAGTACGATTTTGCCTTAAGCGGTACATGGCTTTTTGAATTAATTTTTCCGTAACCGTATCAATATACGCGCTGGCTTCATCGAGCAATAAGATTTTAGGGTCGCGAAGCAAGGCCCTTGAAAAAGCTATTAATTGCTTTTGTCCCAAGGAAAGGCTGGATCCTCTTTCGCCGATAATGGTGTTATAACCATAGGGCTGGTTTTTGAAAACTTCATGAACACCCATCTCGCTGGCAATAAATTCGATTTCGTTTTGAGATACCCCTGGGCGGGCATAAGCAATATTGTCACGAATGGAGCCCGAAAAAATGGTGGCATCCTGAAGCACAACGGCGATATTTGAACGATAATCCTTTTGTTTTAGTTCTTTTAAGTCGTATTTATCAATCACGACTTTTCCATTAATTGGATCATAAAAACGGCAAATCAGATTAAATAAAGTTGTTTTTCCGGCTCCTGTAGCGCCTACAAAAGCTGCGGTTTTACCGGCTGGAATATCAAAGGATATATTGTTTAATACCGGTTCATTTTCTTCATAGGAAAAAGAAACATCAATAAATTTAATATGGCCATGAATTTCAGGATTTTCAACAGCTTGTGTGGAATCAAGGATATTTGGAACTTCATCTAGAATGCCGAATATTCTTTCGCATGAAGCCATAGCCCGGCTAATATTATTAAGCAAATTACTCAACTTTTGAATAGGCTGAAAAAAACGATTGATATATCCCAAAAATGCCGCAATGACACCGATTGTGATCATATTAAATGACAAGAGAATGCCGCCACCTAACAATACAAAAGCAACACCCAAACCTGATAATATAGTAACACCGGCCCAAAAAAAGGCATTCAAAGGATAAAAGTCCCTGGCGCCTTTATAAAAATCCTGATTGATCTCCTTGAATTTTCGGCTATTATCTTCTTCCTTGGAAAGAGATCGAATAACCTTGATACCGGAAATGGATTCATTTAAGAATGAATTCACACTGCTAAGTTTTTTCTGTATTTTTCTGGCTATCTGGACCATTTTCCCACGAACATAAAACACAAGAAAAGCAAATAAAGGAATGGTTATAAATAAAACAAGGCTTAATCGGATATCCAGAATCAACATCACTAGGGTTATGCTGATCAACATAAGAAGATCCACAACCAGTGTATCCAGTCCTCCTTGTAACATTTCTTCCAACACCTGTACATCGCTGGTCATGCGAGTCATGATATTTCCGGTTTTATGTGTATCAAAAAAACGGAAACTGAGGCTTTGCAAATGAGAAAATAAATCGGAACGTAAATTGAACAAAACATTATAACCTATTTTGGTCAGTAAATAGCCTTGAAAACGACTTGAAACATATAAAACAATAAGTGTAATAAAAAATAAAATTGTGATGAAAATTAAACCATTTAAATTATGATTGGCAATATAATCATCAATACCGATTTTCATGTAGATAGGAATAATGATAGTCGAACCAACATTGAGTATTGTCATGATATACATCAAAATTACCATGAATTTATATGGTTTTAAATAATTTAGAAAACGAGATAATAAATGAATATCGATTTTTTGTGTTTCTTTTTTATTTGAATGGTCTTTCATCCTCAAGAATCCTCCATTTGACTTTGAGACCCGATCATTTGGGATTCATAGGTTGTCCGATAAAGCTGGTTCCGTTTTAAAAGCCCTGTGTGAGAATCCATGTCTTCAATCATTCCGTTTTGTAATACAATAATCCTTTCAGCCAAAGCAAGGGTTGAAACTCGTTGGGCGATAATAATGGTTGTACGACCTTTCATCAATAGTTTGAGTTGTTCCTGGATTTTTTGTTCGGTTAGCGCATCAAGACTGGATGTGCAATCATCCAGAATCAGAATGGCCGGGTCCTGGAGCAGGGTGCGGGCTATGGCCACGCGCTGTCTTTGGCCTCCTGATAAACCCACACCATATTCTCCGATTTTTGTATCATAACCGTCGGGTAGAGACATGATAAAATCGTGGATTTGGGTATTTTTGGCTGCTTCTTCAATTTGAATCTGATTAGCATAGGGTTTTCCAAAGGCGATGTTTTCGCGGATTGTTGTTGAAAATAAAAATGTTTCCTGAAGCACGATTCCAATCTGTGAACGCAGATAACTTAATTCCCATTTATCAATAGGATGACCATCAATTTCAATATTGCCGGAACTGGGTAAATAAAAGCGTGGTATAAGTGAAATCAAGGTGCTTTTCCCCGCGCCGGTTAGGCCAAATAAAGCCACTTTTTCTCCGGGGGCAATGGTGAAATTTAAATCCTTAAGAATCAGTTTATCATGTTCATAGGAAAAACACACATCCTTGAAAACAATATGGCCATTGATGGGTTCTTCAAGGCTGCCTTTATTAAAGCGATGTTGATCGGGACTGTCGAGAATTTCGCTGATGCGAACCCCTGCGCCTTTAGCGAGATTGATAAGTGAAGTATTAAAAGCCAAAATGGATAAAGGAAATCGCATTAAACCAAGATAAGCCACAAAGGCCATGAGAACTCCAAGTGTCATGGTCCCCTGTATAACCTGGTAGCCGCCATAGATTAAGATTAATAATGAACCTGCGCCATTGGTTATTAATAAAATGGCATTCAAATGAATCTGCAAAATCCCCATTGTCATTTCTTTTTTTTTCATTTTGTAGTTTTCTGACATGAATTTTATTTTTTCTTTTTCTTCCATGGCAAAGGCTTTAACAATCCGGATGCCTGTTAAATTTTCCTGAATTCTCGCTGCCAAAGCACCGATTTGTTCTTGTTTTTCAATAACTGCTTTTCTCATTTTTATGCTGAATCTGATAATGATCAAATACAACAGAGGCATAAGCCCATAGACCACTAATGCCAGGCGCCATTCTTGGATAAACATTAAAATAAAAATGGTGACTGTGATAAATATGATGCGCACACGATGTTCGATTCCGAATGCGATAAAATTTCTGATTAACTGAATATCGGTTGTGACACGGGACATTAAATCTCCTACCCGGGATCTGTCATAAAAGGCCAGATCCAGGTGTTGGAGTTTTTCATATACTTGATTACGTAATTCCCGAACCAAGGTTTCTGCTGCTGACCAATAACAGCGAATCATGCCGTAAGCCAGAAAGCCGCGCCCAAAAGCCGCGAATATAAGTACAAGGCAGACTATGATGAGTTGATGAAACATCCCTGGTTCATGAATTTTTATATAAATATGATCAGTTAAATAAGAGATTCCTATAGGAATCATATAGGCTATAATATCTACCAAAAACATGGTCATGATGGCGATTATTAAAAGCCATGAAATGGGTTTTAAATTGTTTTTGAGAAATTTTAATAAAACAAACATGATTTACTCCCGGATAAAAACCATTCCAAGAAAACTATGTCATAAAGGTTAAGTGAATCAAGGTAGTTATTCAAGCTAAATCCGAAATTCTTAAAATAATTATCTCTAAATTAAAGTTACTCTTCGACATAGACAATAAATTATATGTCGTCATTAAAGTTGATTCAGGATATAGGTATTAGAATTTTTGTGCGTAGATTGATGGCTAATATTTTCTAAATTACTTTTTCCATAACCTCCAGTATTTTTTTATCAAAAATTCCATCTCGTGTGATCAAGTATTCCAGGGCTGTATCATGATCCATGATTTTTCTGTATTCACGAGGGCTAACCATTGCTTCATAGGATTCTGCAACGCGGATTACCCTCGCGATATAGGGAATATCCTTTTCAGAAAGCTGATAGGGATAGCCCGATCCATCGATGTTTTCATGATGCTTTTCGGCCGCGTCGAAAAATAGCTGGCGCCATTCTTCAGGAACAAAGTCCAGAAACTCTCTTGCCAAAGATGTATGGGTTTGAAGCAGATTAAATTGTTCACTTGAAATTTCAGGCAATTGAAGAATTCCCTTATCGATTCTTAAAAAACCAGCATCATATACCAAAGCAGCGCAATAATGAAGTTGTGAGATGCTTTCTTCAAAACCTGAATATTTAGAAATTCGATAAACAATTTCAGCGACATTTTGTGAACAATTTTTGCGTCCTGTTACCTCATCAATTTCAATAGCCAAAACCCGGCATTGTTCCAATATTGTGTTTATTTTTTCCGCGGATGCAGTATTTAAAATAATTTGACTTGATAGTGCATGATGAAATGGATCGTTTATTTCAACCTTTATATTTGAATTCCTTAATTTCTTGATCTGAATAAAAAGAAAAACACTTAGTCCCATAAAAAATAGCAATCCAAGTATTAAGATAATGTTAAAGCTATTCAGTTGAATAAACAATTTTGTATTGGGGTATTCAGTTTGTGACCATAAAAGGTTTACTTGAAAGAAGCCTATTATAGTTAAAAACCTGTTTATCATAGCTTATATTATCGTTGAAAAGAATATGAATTTGCAAGAGTTGATTGTAAAAGTCCTGGCATTAGCAATCAGCAGGCAGCAATATATAAATAATTTACGATCCGGAAAAAAAACTTATCCACAATTTTCATAGAGCCTCGCAAGATTATAGTTTATTTTGTGGGGCGCTTTTTAAACAACGCTATTTTTGTAGAATTTATCTAAACGAGAAATCAATTACATGAGCTTATGATTTTTTTTCAGCTGCACATTTGGGTGCTGCATAAATTATCTATAAAAAATTTTGCTGATTTTTTTGGATATAAGTCAAAAATCAGAAGGAAAATTTTAGAAAAATTGTTTATACTAAAAAGGAATAATGCGGGTTTGATTAGGTCTAAGCACTGAATCCCACATTCCGCAGTGAATTTAGGTAATTTTTATAATATTTGGAGTTAAGAAATGGTGATTTGAAAAATCGTCGTCTCAATTCCGCTATAATATAAAAAATTACTTTTTTGGTGCTGAAAGTGGGATGAATATTTTTACTGTGAGGCTTTTATGTACAAAAAAATTATCGAGTCAATTTTATTTTCTTACAAAAATGAAGATTATATCTTAATTCAAAGAGTTCGTTTTCTTATAACAGCCAACCTATTATTGGCATTGATTTCGCCGCTTATTGTGATTGCTCTATTAATTTTTACTGGCCAGTCATTTTTTAAACCAGAAGTATTTGGCGCTGTGGTTCTTTTCCCTGTTCAGCTTGTTTCTATCTATTTCATAAAAAAAGGTAATTATAAAATAATGAGTCATTTAATTATTATATTGCTTTTTTTTATTATTGTCCTTCTTTTAGTAACTGTTCCTGAAACCCATTGGGGAGGTGATAATGCCATTTATTTTCTTCCTCTATTGGTGTTAATTTCGATTCTGCTGCATTCAAATTGGACTATTTCCTACATGATTCTTTCCATCGCTTGTGTTGCTATAAAAGGTTATTTTAATTCTCAATTACCCGAGATTACAAACCCTGATGCCATGCAGTTTTATATCGTTGATCATAGTCTGGCTATCATAACCACAGGAATTCTGTGTTTTTCGCTTTCCAATATTTTTAAAAAAGCCATTTCTATTATGAAAATAAATCAATTTGAAAAAAACAAGGCTTTTGACGATCTGAAATCTTTAAATTTAAAACTTGAAGAAAAGGTTAAAATGCGGACCAGTGATTTGGAAAATACAGGACGAAAACTGGCTAATTCGCTAGCCGCTATTAGCCAGAGTATTCAGCAAATTTCAGATCAAATGGAAATTCTAGATCGGGACATGCACCAGTCCAATGAGCAAATCGCCAACATCAGTGATCGAATCAGCGCATTAGTGAACAGCACTGATGAACAAGCCAGCGCTATTCAGGAGTCTACCGCTTCACTTGAAGAGATGTCGGCTTCTATCGGTAATGTTACGCAAATCGCGAGAAACAGACGGCAAACGGTTAATCACCTTATTGAGGTGACCAAAGAAGGCGGCGATAAGGTCAATGAAACCAACAGTATGATTATAAACATTACTCAACAAGTTGAAGGAATGAAGGATGCTGTTTTGATGATAAAAAAAATCTCCAGCCAGACCAACTTACTGGCCATGAACGCTGCCATAGAAGCAGCTCACGCTGGTGATGCTGGTCGAGGATTTTCAGTTGTTGCTGATGAGGTTCGAAAATTGGCCGAACATGCCAGTGATAATGCCAAGAATATTTCAAATATGATTAAAGATACGATTAAACAAATCGCCAAAGTATCTCAGATAAGTGAATCCAGTAAAAATTTTTATGGTAGTGTTAACCAGGAGGTTGAAAAATATACTGAATCACTTGTTGAAATAACCAATATCATGATGGAAATATCGACCGGAACCTCTGAAATTGTAAATGCTTCCTCTTCATTATCCCAAATTACGACACAAATAAAGGAAGATGTGAAAGGCATTCGTAGTGGCAATGAGTCTCTTCAGGATTCAATGCTGGTTTTAAAAAATATTTCCAAAAACGTAAACAAGGAAATAGTTGATATTGTAAGCAGTACTGAAAATATACTTAATGTGACTCCAGTGGCTGATGAAGAGGATGAGATCATTCCCACTCTTGATTAAAAAAGGTACATGTTTAGACTCTATGCTTTTTGGATGTTACCTGCCTCTGGTCATAAATGCTCATTGGTATTCACTATAAATATGCAGCCTATCTGGAAATAATCCGGCAAAAAACGCTTTGGTTTACAATTTTTTCAAAAATTGTAAACCATGCCTTCTATTCCTAACGCATAAAAAAAATAACCCTCATTTAGCTCAACAAGTACAATAATGGAATTAAGTATCGGTTTTCTGGAAAAATCTCAAAACCCACTTTCCGCACTAAAAATAGTAATTTCTTATATTATAGAGAAATAGAAAAGGCAATTTTGCAAATCGTAAATTATTAACTCTAAATAATATAAGAAATTACCTAAATTCACTGCGGAATGTGGGTTAAATATTCTTATTAATCTAGTTATTGCCAAAGTGACAAGTTATTGCACCTTTTCATTCAAATGTGTAAAATTGGTGTTTCTTTTCGATAGTAAACCGGGTAAAGACTCTGTTTTTTTGATTTTGTGAATCAAAGAGGTGTGATATGGATTTAAAAGGGCGTTCGTTATTGACAATCAAGGATTATTCGCAGGAAGAAATTCGATATTTGCTCGATTTGTCTCATCAGTTAAAAAAGGAATCTCGCGAGAAGAAAATAAATCAGCGTTTTCTTGGCAAAAGCATTGCTTTGCTTTTTGAAAAACGATCAACCAGGACTCGTTGCGCCTTTGAAACATCTATTGGTGAGGAAGGCGGTCATCCTGTTTTTTTGAGTCAGAGTGATATTCATTTGGGAGTCAAAGAAGATCTTGAAGATACAGCCCGTGTTCTGGGCAGAATGTTTAGCGCCATCATGTTTCGAGGGTATAAACAATCTACAGCGGAAACTTTGATGAAGTTTTCCGGTGTTCCTGTTTATAATGGATTAACCGATGAATATCATCCGACCCAGGCCCTGGCAGATTTGATGACCATTGAAGAGAAATTCGGAACCTTAAAAAACCTTAAGTGTGTTTATGTTGGCGATGGCCGTAATAATGTGGCCAGAAGTTTGATGATAGCTTGTGCCAAAATGGGTACCCATTGTACCATTCTTGCGCCAAAAGAATTATACCTTGATGATGAGAGTCTGAAAGAATGCCTTTTTATAGCTCGTGAATCGGGAGCCGAGGTTTCGATTACCAGTGATTTTAAACAAGCCTTGGACAAAGCGGATATTATTTATACTGATGTATGGATATCCATGGGTGAAGAAGCGCAAAAAACTGAAAGGATTAAGCATTTATCACCATTTCAGGTTAATCAAAAACTCATGGATTCCACCGGTAAAATGAATACTGTTTTTCTTCATTGTCTTCCAGCTGTCAAGGGTCAAGAAGTAACCAAAGATGTTCTCGATGGGCCGCGATCTCTGGCTTGGGAGCAGGCTGAAAACAGAAAGCATACGATAAAGGCAGTGATGCTGGCTACTATTGAATAATTATTATTTGTAACTCATATTTTACATTAGTGTAAAACCAATCAATAACATTGTGCTCAGTTAAAAAATGATGTATAATAAATTAATTTGTAAAAAATAAAAGGAGTTATAAAAATGAAACTAAAAATTGTTACAATTCTGATTTTTTTTGTATTTGCTTTTTCGCTTCAAGCTCAAAATTACAGTGACGCTTTGTTAAAATCCATACAATTTTATGACGCGAATCGATGCGGACCCCATGCTGGAGACGATAGTATTTTTGCTGATTGGAGAGGGGCTTGTCATACAGAAGACGGGAAGGATGTTGGAGTAAATCTGACCGGTGGGTTTCATGATGCTGGTGACCATGTTAAATTCGGTTTGCCTCAGGGCTATTCAGCCAGTGTTCTAGGTTGGGCGCTATATGAATTTAAGGACCAAATCGCGGCTGCAGGCGGGACAGATGAACTACTGGATACACTCAAATATTTCACCGATTATTTTATTGCCAGTAAATCGGGTAATCGTTTTTATTATCAGGTTGGAGATGGTATTGAGGACCATGCTTATTGGGGCAGGCCAGAGGACCAGAGCACAAACCGTCCTACTGTGGCTTACGCCGACGCGAGCCACCCGGCCACTGATATTCTGGGTCAAACTTCTGCCGCGCTTTCTTTGATGTATTTGAATTATAAGGAAATTAACTCCACCTATGCGAAGCAGTGTTTAAGTTTAGCCAGAGAACTTTTTGCTATGGCCAAAAACAATATTGGAGCCGGTGACGGGCAGTTTTTTTATCCTTCCAGTTCGATTTATGACGATCTTTCATGGGCCGCGACCTGGCTTTATGTTATTGATGGGACCGAGTCGCTTCTTGATGATATTAAGTCTTATTTATCCGTGCCCAAAGAAAACGGCGAGGTTCCCCTTAAGCAAAATCATTGGACCATGTGCTGGGATGATATGGGCTTGGCTGTTATGACAAAGCTCGCTATTTTGACTGGTGATCCTCAGTATACAGCTGTTTTGGAAGACAATTTTGATTACTGGATAAATGATCTTGAAACCTCTCCTGGTGGAATGAAGTTTTTGCATTATTGGGGCGTGCTTCGTTATAACGCGGCGGAATCAATGTTGGCCTTATTGTATTACGGAGCAACTGGAAACGATAATTATAGAAAATTAGCGGAAAGCCAGTTAAAATATATAATGGGTCATAATCCTAATAATCAGTCTTATATTATTGGTTACGGCTCAAATTGGCCTGTTCACCCTCATCATCGGGCTGCCAATGGTTATACCTATGAAAATAACGGGAATACCTTGCCGGCAAAAAATCTTTTGACAGGGGCATTAATCGGAGGGCCTGATCAATATGATATTTATAAAGATAACGCGAATGAATACCAGTATACCGAAGTCGCGCTTGATTATAATGCTGGGCTGGTGGGAGCCTTGGCTGGTTTTATAAAATACCAAAATGGCATAATCGAGACACCAATCCCAACGGAAACACCAAATACTCCAACACCAACCCCTTTTGGCAAGATTGGTGATGTGAATGAAGATGGTAGTTTATCCATAGTGGACGCGCTTTTGATTGCCCAGAAATATGTTGGTGTGGAAACCCCTAGTTTTACAGCGCCTGCAATGCAAGGTGATATAAATCATGATAATGTGCTTAATATTGTAGATGCCTTATTAATTGCCCAATGTTATGTTGGTATTCCGACAAGTTATTGTCCTTAATTTTCGAGCATTGCGCTGGAAAAAATATTTTTTGATAAGCAGCTCTAAAAACTGGTGATATAGGGTTTTTAGAGCTGACCTTAATTTGATAATAGGGGTCGCTTGATAGCGACAAGTGTGATATCGTCATCAATAAAAGTGTCGTCTAATTCGGATAGAATACTATTGATAATTTCATCGGATGTTTTTTCGCCTGCTGCTTCAAAAACATTAATTAAGCGTGTAAATCCGTAATAATCACCATTTATTGATTTTGCTTCGGTTAGTCCATCGGTATAGAGAAGCAGGCAATCTCCCGGGTTAACGACAAAATTTCTATCGGTATTCATCGCTGAAATATCATCCAAAATCCCCAGCCACATGCCATTGGTCTCTATTTGTTCCACTTTTTTATTCTCGCGGCGATAAATTAAAATTGGAAGATGCATTCCAGAGTGAATAAATTCCCCGTCTTTGATATGGGACAAAGCGCTAATGGTCATGTATTTATCGTCATGTAATTTTTTAATGCTTTCTCGAACCGCTTCATTGGTGAAAGCCAGTAATTGACTGGGGGTTAAATCGGGAAACTGCTTTAATAAAAGATGGATTGATGTCTGGGCCATCATCATGATAAGCCCAGCGTGGACACCATGGCCGGAAACGTCCCCCACAACAAACCAGTCACGATCATGAATATTGAAAATATCATAATAATCCCCGCCAACAGCAATGGCTGTTTTCATAATAGCAGATATATCAAACAATTTATGGTTGATATTTTTAGGTAATAAAGCTGTTTGTATGTTTTTCGCGACATCGAGTTCCCGTTGAAGCTTTATCCGCGTTTGTTCAAGCTTTTTGTATGCCTTTATATTTTCATCAATCAGCATAACACCTTGTAAGCTGCTGCTTATAAATACACTGAGAAATTCGCAAGTTAATCCTGTATCCTGGCCGATTTCAAAAATTATAAATCCAATTTGATTTTCCCTAAAATATAGAGGAAAAACCGTCCAATTAGCCAGTCGATTGCTTGAGTTGATATTTTCCGGAATAACATCGTAAGTAGAAAATTCCATGCCACTTGAGCCCAGTTCAATTCTGCCGTTTTCATCAAATGCCAGAATCATTTTTGATTTAACAGGTAATTTATCCGGATATTGGTAGGAAAAAGAATCATAAAATAAAGAAAGGTAACAGCGCCGAATTCCCAGTTTTTTTAAATTTTGCATGATGATTTCTAATAATTTGGAAATTTCAAAATTGGTTAATATTTCGGTACTCACTTGCCTTTCAACAAGCATTCTGAACACAGTTTTAACTCGTATCCATCCTTCTCGGCGTGTTGACGCGTTATTAATCAATATCCTCGCTTGATGGCATAGTTCTTCAGCCAATTCCGGATGATTGGTTTTAATTTTATTGAACAAGGTTATTACGTCTTGCCAGGGCCTTAAGCTCTTTTTATTTTTAATGTTGTTTATTAATATTTTTTCAAGAAGGTATAAAAAGCTGTCATTTTTTTTATGATTTATGTCGGACAAAAAGCTGTCATATAACATTTCTATATTTTGCCTGTCATCGTCTTGAAGAATAAAGGCGATTTGCGCTATAATTGTTTCTTTTGGAAATATGTCTTTTTCTGATGAACCCGCAGCCCGAAGGACATTAGCCTCCATGCAACCGCATGAACGAGCTAATATCATTTCTGGTTGTAACATTATTTTTTCCTGGATAGTTTTACCTTCCAGTACGTCCACCATGGTATTAACAGCTAATGCCCCCAATCCTGTAAAATTGGGGTCGATTGTTGTTAAGGGTGGATTACAGACCTTGCTGAATGTAAAGCCGTCAAAACTGACAACAGCCAAATCATCTGGTACAATTAAGCCAAGCTTATCCATACGCCGCATGCACCACCAGGCTATGGGGTCAGCCATGCAAATAACTGCTTTGAGCCCGGCTTTTATTGATTCGAGGATCCATTCATCAAGAATTTCGTCATTTGAACGTCCATTATATTCATTTTTCCACGAAACCCAGGGTACCGCGAAATCGGGGTTATATTCCAAATCATAAGCTTTCAAACCATCTTGATAAGCCTGGAATCTGAGTCTAAAGCCGCTGTGGAAATCACCGCGGCCGATAAAGCCTATTTTTGTGTAATCATGAACCAGAACCAGGTGGTCTATCAACATCCGAATACCTTCATAATTACCATAGCTGACAGTGGGGAAAGGGGGTAAATCATCCTCAACAATAACAACAGGAATTTGCAATTGATCAAGATATTCCTTTAATCGGTCATCATCCACATAGGTTGATAAATGGCCTTTCCAGTAAATTAAGCCGTCAAGAAACCTTTTACTGGCTAATTCATAAACTGTATTGGCTTGCTGGATAATCGAATCAGGGAAATTCATCGGTTGACCGAACATTGAAAACAGATTAACTTTTCGTTTTTCGGCCGCGGAAACAGCACCCTGCCAGGGAAATGTGGCCCAATCCTCTTTTAATGAGATATTCATATAGCCTATTGTTGGCCAGCTTTTTTTATAACTCAAGGGTAACTCCAATTGCTTTATTAATATAAAGCATCCTTTTCTAATAAAGTGGGGTATTCAGTAAAAATTCTAATTTTTTTTTCCTGAATTTGCAAATCAATTTGAGCAACACCACTATTTATTTTTGTTTACAGCATTAACTTTTATACCAGGATTGTCTTGGAAGAATGCTTTAATAAAGTTATGATGATTTTCAAATGATTTATGGCAGCTAGGATAGCTGTTTTCATATAAGTGAATAAGCTGTTAATTGCTACTATAGCGCAAAAATGGTTTTTAACGATATTTGATTGCCAGAATCGTCATATCATCTTCGATGTTATCATCATACAAAATAGCTTGAATTTCAGTGAGAATTTCACAGGATGATTTATTTCCTGATTGTTCCAAAGTGCCAACCAGGGTCTCAATTCCATAAAAGCAGCCACTTTTTGTTTTTGCTTCGGTTAAGCCATCGGTAAATAATAATAAACAATCGCCATGGTTCAAAGAAAAATGTTCGTTTTTATTCATTGTCGAGATATCGTCAATAACACCCAGCCATATACCTTTCATTTCAATTTGTTCGACTTTTTTGGTTCGATGTCGATAAATTAAAATGGGCAGATGCATTCCTGAATATTCAAAATGTCCATTTTGGGTGTGACTTAAAATGTTGATAGTCATGTATTTATCATCTTCAAGTTTTTTTATATTTTCCCGAACAACATCGTTGGTAAGACTCAATAGACGGCTTGGGCTTATATCAGGAAACTGCTTTGTGAGTAAATGAATTGATGTTTGAACCATCATCATGATTAAACCGGCCTGAACACCATGGCCGGAAACATCGCCCACCACAAACCAGTCTCGATCATGAATTTTGAAGATATCATAATAATCACCGCCAACAGCAATAGCTGTATTCATGACAGCGGCTATATCAAACAGATCATGGTTTGTGTTTTCTGGCAACAAGGCTCTTTGTATTTTTTTCGCGACTTCCAATTCTTTTTGAAGTTCAATTTTGATCAATTCCATTTTTTTTCGTGCTGCTTTCTTTTCATTTATTAACATAATGCTTTGCAAGCTGCTGCTGAGAAAAACACTTAAAAATTCACAGGTCAAACCTGTATGTTTATTGATTTCAAATAAAATTAAACCAATTTGCTGATCACGAAAATAAAGAGTAAAAATGGTCCAATTTGATGGCTTCGATGATTTACTGATAGCTTTGTGAAGAATTTCATAGGTATTAATAAAAATCCCTTCTGGCCCAAGATCGGACCTTCCGGATTCAGTATAAGCCAGTACCAATCGGCACTTCTCCGGGAGCTTTTCGGGAAAATGATAGGTGAATGATTTTTCAAAAAGGGTTAGAATACATTGGTTTATCCCCATATTTTTGATATTAATTTCCAGTAAATTCAAGACCTGAGTTAATTCAAAATTTGATAACATGGAAGAACTTATTTCCCTTTCAAGAAAAACTTTTTCAATTGCCTGGTAACGTTTCCAACCTTCCTGCCTGATTGACGCGTTACTGACAAGAATTCTTGCCTGATGACATAAGTTTTCTCTTAGAAGCCGTTTTTTTGAAGGAATATTGTTCAAAACAGTAATGGCGTCCTGCCAGGGCATTAAAGTTTCTCCTTGAGCAATATTTCTATATATTGCTTTTTCCAGAGTATTTATAAATGAAACTCTGGAATTGCCATTCAAATTATTGATAAAAATATGGTACAAAAACTGTAAATCCTTTTCTTTTTCAAAAGGCAAAATGGACGCTAATTCCAGGATAAGCAAATTCTGGTTTGAATGTTGGGTTCCAAGAATAGTGGCTGCTTTTATGACATTGGCATCAATACACCCGCAACTACGCCCTATAAACAATTTCGGTGGAACCATTATTTTTTCAGGAAGGCTTTTCCCGTTAATAAGATCGAGTAAAGATTCAACTGCCAATGTGCCAAGGCCAAAATAGTCGGGATCCACAGTGGTTATGGGAGGATTATTAACTTTGCTTTCATGAAAGGCATCAAAGCCTAACACAGCTAAATCCTCAGGAACATTAAAACCGAGAATTACCAATCGTTCCATGACCCACCAGGCAATAGGATCTGCCATGCAAATAATGGCCTCCATACCAAGATCCAATGCACGGAGCAGCCATTCATCCAGAATTTCATCGCTTGAGCGGCCATTATATTCATGAATCCATTCAACCCAAGGACCAGTGAAGCGAGGATCAAAATCTAGACCATAGGCCTTTAATCCATCCAAATAGGACAAGCGTCGTGTTTTAAAACCATAATGGTTATTGTCCTCGCCCATGAAGCCAATTTTTTTATAACCATGAATTTGAACAAGATGGTCCATGAGCATTTGGATGCCTTCATAATTTCCATAGGAAATTGTGTTATATCCTGGAATAGTGTGTTCCAAAATTATTGTGGGTAAATTTATTTTCTTCAAAAATGATTTTATTTGCAATTCATCCAGATATTGGGTTAAGTGGGCATTCCAGATAATCATTCCATCAATGGAATCTCTGTTGGCGAGATTGTAAACAGAATTTCTTTGCTGCCTAGAAATATTAATATCATTCATATTTCCGCCAAGAAAAGAGAATAGATTTACATTATGTTTGGCTGCGGCTGTGGTTGCCCCTTGCCAAGGCAACTCCGCCCAGTCGTGAATAAGACTTGTATTCAAATACCCGATGGTGGGCTGCTTATTATTTTGTTTCAAAAAAAATCTCCTGGCGTTTATCTAAACCTAGATTATGAAGTCCGATTTTGGCCTAGCCTGTTTTTCCGTTTTCTAAAAAACCGGTCTTTGCAGAGGGTATTTCTGTTGTTCCGGCTAAAAGAATGATAAGCAAATTTTAGTTCTAGCTAGTTAAATTTTCAAATGGATTTATTGCATAAGAAGTATTTTTAATAGAAAACCTGTTTGAAGGGGAATTTTAGATGTTTTATTTATATGAAAATTAAAATTTGTTTTGATATAAAGAATAAAGGAAAGGCAAAACCTTAGGATTTAGTTTGAAGAACCGCGCTATAAACGTGAAGTATTTATTATCATCGAATAAAAAAAGGAAATTGTTTAGCAGATGTCCTTGGACGTTGCCTGGTAAGCCCAGGGGCTTTCAGGCCGGGCTTTTAGGTTGCATGGACATAGTGAATCCCGATGAGGATTCACGCTACCGAGCAGCAAATCGAAGATTTGTGACCAGGCCCGCCACTCCGGCCTTCGCCTCCGAAGGTTTTTCAGTGCTGGTCATAAATACTTCATATTTACTGCTCGCAAACGTGAATGTTCATTAGCATTCACTATACACATGTAGCCGGCTTGAAATTATCAGCTGAAAAACGCTTTATTGATTCATTTTTGAAAAAATGAATCAATATGGCTGTAATCCCTAACGCATTTATAGCCAAAGTGTCATTCAGCAAAACAAGAAAAAAAACGACCCCACAGCTTGTTATCCAAAAAAAGACTGGATAACAGGCTGCCTGGTAATGGGCTGAATCTTTTAGAAGAAATAATCAAAATCCTGCTCGCGGTGAGACCATTTGAGTATGCGAAAAATATGACAGGGCTGATTATCAGGATCAAGGCTGATGAAATTTTTGGTGCCCTGCCAGTAAAAACGCTGGCCGCTGATCAAATCCAAAACCTGATAGGTTTCATTGGCCTTGATATTGTATTTCTCAAGAGGCAGATAAATATAGGACTCCTGCTTTTTATATGGATCGAGATTCACCACAACAAGAATAATATTATGCACGTTTTCATCGGCCTTTCCGTAAAAAAGAATATTGTCGTTTTCGGCCTGATAAAATTCAAGATTACGGTAGCGGTGAAGCGCCGGGTTTTGTTTACGAATAAGATTAAGCTTTTTGATGAAATCCTTAATATTTCCAGGTCTGTCCCAATCCCAAACCTTGTACTGATATTTTTCTGAATTCAGATATTCTTCCTTGCCAGGTAATGGAGTGCCTTCGCAAAGTTCGAAGCCATTATATATTCCCCAGGTTGAACTCAAGGTGGCTGCCAAAGCCGCGCGCATTTTAAAGGCTGAACGAGGAGCATTTTGCAGAACCTCTGGTAAAATATCCGGAGTGTTGGTAAAAAGATTACCTATCATATACGAGGCGCATTCGTCCTGGGTGAGTTCCTTGTGGTAATCGGTAAGCTCCCATTTGGAATTTCTCCAGGTGAAATAGGTATAACTTTGGGTAAAACCGATTTTGGCCAGGGTTTTCATCATTTTGGGGCGGGTAAAAGCCTCGGATAAAAAGATAACATCAGGAGCGTTTTCGTGAATGCTGTCAATAAGCCACTTCCAGAAATAAACCGGTTTGGTGTGGGGATTATCTACACGGAATATTTTTATACCCAGGTTGATCCAGAACCGGCAGACCTCGAGAATTTCATTCCAGAGATTTTCCCTGTCCTCAGTATTGAAATTGATGGGATAGATATCCTCATATTTTTTGGGCGGATTTTCCGCGAACTTGATAGTGCCATCAGACCGTTTGACAAACCATTGAGGATGTTTTTTCACCCAGGGATGGTCCGGTGATGTCTGCAGGGCCAGATCCAGAGCCACTTCAATGGAATGCTGTTTGCATTTTTCAACAAAAAGCTTAAAGTCCTCCAAAGTGCCAAGCTCGGGGTTAATGGCAGTATGCCCTCCGTGGGAGTTCCCTATGGCCCAGGGGCATCCGGGACTGCCGGGCGGGCAGGTGAGGCTGTTATTAGGCCCTTTTCGATTGGTAAGGCCAATCGGGTGAACCGGCGGCAGATAGATGACGTCAAAGCCCATGTCTTCGATTTCAGGGATACGGTTGATCATATCCTTAAAAGTGGCTGATTCGCCTTTTTGTGTTCCCTGTGAGCGGTGAAACATTTCATACCAGGCTGAAAATTCGGCAGCTTTACGGTAACACTCCAACTGTAAGGTCTTCTCATACTGACCGGACTGGCTTCGGTCCGCGTATTGAATCATCAATTCTTTTAGTTCATCGTTCAGTATGATATTTAAAACCGGATCATCTTCCGGTGATAGCCATTTGCGTTCAAGATCCACGCTTTCCACCAGATTTTTCATACCCAGGATTTCGGATTTTATATCCTGGCCTTTATTCATTTTTTCTTCGGCCAGCGCGATTAGGTCCAGAAGAGTGTCGGTTGCTTTTTGTGGTTCAATTTGTCGGTCGAAAACCACTAAAAATGGTTTGAATTTGGCTGCCTCGTTTTTAGGGGCCCGGTTCATGGCTGCTTCAACCAGGGCTTTACCTTCGAGTAAATCGTTAATAATGTCCTGTTTGGCTTTGTATTTTTTTTCCAGGTCATTGGCCCAGGACAAAAACAAATCGCGCCAGGCGATGATGGTGTATTCGTAATAGCCGATTTTATCGGGCTGAAAAAAACCTTCCCATCGATCATTTTCAAGCAGGGCCATTCTGGCTTCATTCCATTTTTTTTCACCCGCTCGTCGATAAAGCAGCCTGGCTTGTAATAATTCATGGCCATGAGAAAAGATGTCGGCGCTCACGGTAAAAAAGTCATTCACCTGCAATTTTACCCGGTTTTCACCGTTATCAATTTCAGGTTTTACATTTTGAATCACAACATTATTTATTTGGGGTACCATTTTATTCTCCTGATCAGGATAAAAGTTTTTCATATAATTCCAGCACTCGCTGGCTTACACTTTTCCATGAGTAAATATCTTCAACGCGTTTTCGACCGGCCAGGCTCATTTTTTTTCTTGTTTCAGGATCAGCCATTAAATCGTTAATTGCTTTGGCCAGGTTTGTAGAAAATTCTTCAGGATTCACTGGTTCAAAGGGAGCTGTTTTTAATTGACTGAATTGAATGAGACGTCCTGTTGTTTCCGGTAACACAACTTCTTTGATTCCGCCTACGGCACTGGCCACCACCGGTGTTTCACAAGCCATGGCTTCAAGATTGATGATTCCAAAGGGTTCATAAATCGAAGGACAGCAGAAAAGTGAGGCGTGGCTGTAAAATTGAATGGTTTTCGGAACAGGCAGCATTTCCTGAATCCAGAAAATATTGCCTCGTTTTTTCTGAATAGCTTTGACCTTTGCCTCCATTTCCATGCCGATTTCCCTGGTGTCCGGCGCGCCGGCTAAAAGCACAACCCCAATATGGGGGTCTAGTTTTTCAATGGCATTTACCAGATGGATAATGCCCTTTTGTCGGGTCACGCGGCCTACAAAAAGCACGTATTCAAGCCCTTGGGGAATTTGATATTCATCAAGGGCCGAACGATCATTTGTTTTCTGATATTCATCCAGATCAATTCCATTGGGTATGACATGGATTTTTGATTCTGGAATATCAAAATAATCCAGAATATCCTGCCTGGTTTCCTTTGAAACCGCGATTACCGCGTCAGCCATTTTTAGAGCAGTGTCCTCAACCCATGAAGATAAATGATAGCCTGAACCGATTTGCTCCTCTTTCCAGGGGCGGAGTGGTTCAAGAGAGTGGGTTGTGATAACCAGCTTGCAGCCATAAAGCATTTTGGCCAATATACCGCCAAAATGGGAATACCAAGTATGGCAGTGAACCACGTCAGCCGAGGTTTCTCGTGTGTTAAATTGAATTGACCGGATTAATGCGTTCAGGGGGGATTTTAATTTGTCCGGTGTATCAGCCAGTAATGTTTTGGCCCCCTCTACGCCCCATACTTTCAATTGGTTTCCCTCCACATCCTGGTTGCCGAAGCATCGGACTTCAAGGGGAATCTTTTTACATAATTCCTGGGATAGATATTTTACATGGATGCCGGCTCCTCCATAGATGTTGGGAGGATATTCATTGGTCAAAAAAAGTGCTTTCATGGTTTACATCCTGTTTGGTAAATATTTTGTATCGCTTTTTTTGGGGGTTGCCCCAGCCCTGGAAGGGGCTTGGGCCGGGCTTTGCGCCACTCCACTTTCGTTTCGAAGGTTTTTGCGCTGAAATTTATCAGCGCAAAAACCTTGGCCGCGCTTGTTTTGAAAAACAAGCTTGCCTGGCTCCAATCCCTAACCCGCTCGAAGCGTAACCTGTTTTTTTAGCTGAACAAAGGCCAAGCTTGAAAAATCTTTTTAAAGTAGCATGGCGATATTTATCTGTAAAGAGTAATTTATTTTCATCGGTAATACAATCAAAATAATTTGTATTTGTTACTATGATTCAATTTACAGTTTCTAACGCGTTAGGGATAGGAGGCATGGCTGACAATTTTATCAAAAATTGTCAGCCAAAGCGTTTTTGACCGGATTATTTCCGGAAAGGCTGCATGTGTATAGTGAATGCTAATGAACATTCATGTTAGCGGGCAATAAATATGAAGTATTTATGACCAGCCCAAAAACCTTCGAAGGCGATAGCCGGAGTGCCATATAGCCCGGCCTGAAAGCCCCGGGCTTACCAGGCAACGCCTGGTTTTAAAAATGGTTACCCATGTCTTTCTGAGGAGGAACGACGAAGAATCTAACCTGTCTCATCGATCATCTCGTAATTTTATACACGCAAACA
>JAFGWI010000129.1 GCA_016937215.1 Spirochaetales bacterium
AGGAGAGGAAGTAAAGATTAACAAAAATTACATTCAAGGTAAAATATACAAAGAAAAGTTACACCATAAACAGTAAGAAAACTTACTGTTCAATTTTTTCATGTTTTTCCAGTTCATAAACCAGTCGAATATACTCTTGTCGATTTGAAACATGAAATCTTATATATGTTTTTCCGGCTGCCTGGGCAACAGCAGTATCAGTATTATAGCCAATTTCAGCAGACTGTTGGGAAAGTCGTTTTTCGATGGCCAAGTTTTTGAAGCTTTTACCAGCAGGGTAAAAAAAACCGAGCGCGTCTTATAGCTTAGGGATTGAAGCCAGGCGAGCTTGTTTTTCAAAACAAGCGATGCCAAGCGTTCACGCGCGGATTATTTCCGCGCATGAACCTTCGCAGCGTTAGCGGAGTGGCGCAAAGCCCGGCCCGACCCCCCCCTGGGGATGGGGCAAGCCCCGTAAAAACACAAACCATTCCTGCTTAATTAGAATTCATGGTCCCAAATGTAACAGACAATGGGCCAGGGGTTTAGAATCGGTTTTTTCAGTTTGACAGATTCTCCAATACAGTATCAGGATATTTAGGAAAATAATCATCGACCACAGCAATATTTTCCAAATCCCTTGCTCCCAGATTCCAGGCTGGTAGTTCGCTTATTAATCCCACATAATAACGGGCGATTAAGAGAGCATCCAGAATATCAACCTTATTGTCATTATTCACATCCATTCTCAATTCAGCGTCCTTATCGGGAAAGGCAATTCCAACATAGGCCCTGGCAACAATCAAAGCATCAAGAATATCAACTTTATTATCGACAATCACATCACCTACTTTGCCGTTGATTATTTCAAAGTCTGCTAAAACATTCACGGGACCGGGAATCCTTGAGGCTGTTGAATCAAGTAATTCATTAACCCTGAGTTTGATATAGGGGCTTACCACTTTGGTCCTGGTTTTCATCTGAATATTGGCTAAATGAATGTTTTCAGAAGGAGCCAGGGGTTTTTTAAAAAAACCTCGAAGCCGGACAATATTCGGATACATGAATTCTTCAGCGGCAAAATCATATTCCCCGGCTAAAGAAATGGCTTGGATTTCAATGTCCCGCGCGGAAACATCCAGGATAAAATCAAAGGCCTTCAGATTTTGCGCCCCGCTATCCAGCCAAAGCTCGACATTAAAGGTCTGTTCAAGAAGAAGCTTGGGTTTGCTTGTTATGAGTGATACTTTTCCTTCAGGCGGATTGTCGACCAATGGAATCACTGGTTTATCAAGGGCCAGGCCTGTCAGTTTGATTAAATCGGAGAAACCGATTTTTCCATCCTTGTCCAAATCAGCAAGGCTCTCATCGCCAACAAGCTCACCTTTGGACAGATAAGCAGCCAGTAATTCAGCATCTTCAAGATCGATTTTTCCAGAATGGTTTATGTCACCCTGTGGATAGAAAATATAAACCTTTACAGCCTCTCCTTTGGGTCCTTCAATGCGCTGACCATGATTATCAAAAAGATTTACTAATATTGGAACCAAGTTGGTATGAGCAGCTGTGTTTTCTACCTTCCAGCTGATCTGAAACAATTCAAGTTCAGGATCAAGACCCAACAGATCAATGGCATTACCGGAAACTCGTAACTTGCCTGTATTAATATCAACACCCGCGCTGATATTCTTAAAATTACTGCTTATAGCGTCGATTGGTTGAATTAAATTCTTGTCATATTCTATTTCAGCCACAAAAGTATCCACATGATATTTACCTGTATTCACGAAACAGGAATGAGTAAATACAGATCCTGTCTCCGCGCTGATTTCTGATGGTGAAAGAAATATTTTTCCTGTATCAGGATCAGGTAAAAACACAGCCTCAAACTGGATCACGCCATGACCGGTCCCTACCAAAATTTCCGGAAAAGAATCCTGGTTAATGTCGGAAATTCTGATATTATCGTATGAACCGGCATGGTTGTTCAAAAATTCGCTTTGCCAGATAATACCGTCAATCTTGCTGCTGTATAAATACAAATAATCAGAGCAGCCGAGTACAAATTCCAGGTTCCCGTCGTTCTGAAGATCAACCACTCTTACAGAAGCTATCGAAGCGGCCGTTGTAATATAGCTATTTTTCAGTTCAAGAGTTTGACTGTCAATAACCAGAATAGAACCACTTGAATCAGTTGTTATTATATCAATGATATTGTCACTATCAACATCATAAAAATCAAGACCATTGAGTTCAGTCAACATAGAAGTTTTAAGTTGATAATCCGGGCCTTTGATAACATATAGACTGTTAGCTAAAGCCACTATTTCCAGCTGTCCGTCATTATCCAGATCAAGGGCTTTGAGGACGGTGATTTCCGAAGTGATGTCATTCTCCAAACCGATGCTCCACTCAACATAACCGGTCATGCTGTTTACAACAGTAATTCCGTTATTGGCAATAATGATCTCCGATTCTCCATCATTATCAACATCGCCGGAAGATAGGGCTGTCAAATTTTTATAATCACTAAATAGGGTCATCAATTTTTGTTCATGGGTAATACCATCAAAAACACAGAGAAGCCCGTCATAGGTTTTAGAAGTGGCCACAATAATTTCAGGTACCTGATCTCCATCAAGATCCTTGATTTCCACATCATGGACACCTCCGGTGGTCAATCCACCCAATGCATCGGGGCCGCTCTGCCACTCCAGTTGGCGGGTAACAGCATCATACACCGAAACAATACCATCCTCATATCCGCCATCGCTTTTATTTGAAACACATACTATTTCCAAATCCCCGTCAGCATCCACATCTCCTATATCAAGGGCGAAAAAAGGACCTGAAAGATCAACATTTTGCCATTCCTTTGTTCCGGTCTCCAAATCATAAATGAAAAGGTAATCGCCTGCGCTTGAGGATTCTCCAGCTCCCCAGAAAATTTCTGTTTTTCCATCGTTATCTGTATCAGCTACACCAATATTGGTGACACCATGATCAGGATTTTTGATTTGCCATTTCTCGGCTCCAGACAGAATATCATAACAATAAAGGCTTCCCCATTGATCATCACCATATAAAACTTCCGCTTTACCGTCTGCATCAATATCATCAACATAAAGAGCGTCAACTGAAATATTCGCTTTGATAAATCCGATTTTTTCACCTGTAATTCCGCTGAAAGCCGCAACACCATGGTCATAGGGAGCGACAATAATTTCATCGATCGCATCACCGTTGATATCGCCACTATCTACCATAATCAACTTAGATGTTGTTTCAAAAAGTCTGTTTTTCTCCAAGGATACACCGTCATATTTCAGAACATAACCATTTGATAATAATATTTCCAGATTGAGTTCTTCATCAACATTTCCTACTTCCATATCATTAGCAGCAGGTATTGAATTGATAGCAAGATCAATGACAGATTCCAGAACCATGTTTTCAGGTTCATACAATAATATTTTTGAATCAGTTAAAACAAGCATTTCCTTTTTGCCATCATTGTCAGCATCAGCATATAGTATTTTCTTAACAGCTGAACCTGCATTAATGATCGCTGATTTTTCTAATGTATCTCCATCGTAAACCTCTATCAAACCATCATTTAATCCTGATAAAATTTGGAATAAGCCATCATTATCAAAATCAAATGCACTTAGAACATTGATTTTTGCGGCATGGTAAGGGCTCATCCAGCTTATCCCATAATCCTCTGTCTGAACATCATATTCCAGAACATACCAATAGGCATAAGAGCCACCCATGACACATTCGATATCGCCGTCATTATCAATATCCTCAGTGACAAAACCTGTACTGCCTATTCCGTATCCAGTTATGCCTGCTCTCCAGATAGGATTAAACGATACTATCTCTCCGTTAACAACCGGCGAATCGACCAACTGGACATCACTTAGAATCCCCATGTTAATACTGTTTGCCAAGGCAGATTCTAGCTCTGACAAGACCAAGCGTGAATCCTTTGCGGAATCATCAGCAGGATATTCCACTCGGCCACCCTGCTCACTATAGATAATTCGACCCAAGTGATCATATAAAAACTTTTGATTCGGGCTTTCTTCTATCTGGCTAAACAATACCAAGGGAAGAGTTAACAGTAATAGAAGTAGTAACTTTTTCAATAACATAAAATTTCCTCCTTTTTTAATTTAAAGTAAAATTTGATAATCAATTTCCCTGTTTACTGGCCTATTCTATATTAGAAATATGAATAGGGTTTTTATGGGGAAATAACTGGTTTTATGGTAGTTGATAAACCAAATTGATAAAATAAGGAAAAGCCTGATTTTTGATATATTTCTGTTAATAATTAAGGGAATATCACCAAGCCAAAGCCATTCCGGGGTGTAAAAACTACTGCATTTATGCATGATTTTTTGCCTCTTCTTTTATGTATTTATAACTAACTATTTAGTCTTAAAAATGGTTGCCCATGTCAGAGTCCATGATGATTTGCAGAAACGACGGGTGCCCGGCCGTAAATTCTCCACATTTACTGTGTGGCCATGAAGTCTGCCTTGTTACAAGGTTTCACGTTGTGGCTCTGTGGTATGAATGCTCATTGGCATTCACTATATCCCCGCAAACCGTAAAAAATCTTGCCTGTACCAGGCTGTATCGCTTTTTTCACACAAGCAAGTACTTTTTCAGTGAATCGACAGGATTACCGAAACAGAAATTCTTCACTTCCTTACATTCAGATTGCTCCTGTTTCAAAGCAAAAAGCAATAACCAGGATCCTCAGCCCTGTTATACAGTATTCCTGTGGATACCTAATACAGATATTTTATTTTCCTAATTACTCAAAGGTAACAAACAATCACGACCTTGCTGCGTTTCATTATCAATATTGACAATCTTATCCATTTGTCATTTAATGGTTTAATCAAATCCCATAAAAGGATAAAAAATGAACAAAATAGACGAAGATAAATATATAAAAATGTTTGAGTGCAATTTTCAAAAAGGAAAATTCAAGGGTAAAAATTATATAGCCCTAATGAAAATTATGTGCGACAGTCCGACCTGTCATTGTTCTGATATCATTTTTGTACTCAGGGAAAAAGATACTCCAGAACCAAAAGAATATTCATTTGTTCTTGATGTTTTTAACAAAAAAATAAACAAAAGCACTGCCATTCAAATTCCCAACCGAAACAATGGTTTTGCCGTCGAATTTGTGGCGAACCTTACAGATGAAACCTGGAATGATTTTTATAATTTTTTCCGGGAATACAAAGATGAATTATGCAAGGATTATGAAAGCTTGAAGCACATTGTTGCTGATTTTTCAGATATCGAATATTCCATTGAAAAAAACAGGGAAATGATCGCTTTTATGAACATTTTTCCATATCCAGGGGAGCTCCGCTGCACAATTGAAAGTATCGATTATTTACTGGATGATCAATATTGTTTAGCCTCAGATTGTAATTGCCATGATGTGGGTTTGACAATTATTGAAATGGACACACTGAAATCAAAAAAGCCGGCAAAAACATCCACAATATTGTATGATTACATTAAAAATAAATGGAAAATCGCTGTTAAAGGCGATAAACTATCGCATTCCACCGAGACTATTATTTCTCAAATGCAAATGGCCAACCCGGATTTCCCGTACATTTTCCGAAAGCGACATGAAACTCTGCGAAGCATGTATTCCAACTACATAAACAATTTTCATGGGTCAAAACAACCCCTTCTACAAAGCCAAAAAACCGGAAGGAACGCGCCCTGCCCCTGCGGCAGTGGCAAAAAATACAAACATTGCTGCGGATAATTTTTTTATTGATTGCCTGATTCAGGCATCGGTTTCAAACGCCTCAGGGATTGGTGGCGAAAGTCGGGTCTTGCTAATCGCAATCACTTAACTCTAAATGAAATAAAAATAACCAAAAATCCACTCGGCAATAAAAAAAACACCTATATTCAAGCGCTTTTCTTAAAAAATCCTTCCATTATTCTTGCTTCCTCTTCCACATGCAATTGACAAAAATCCGCTATGATTTGGGAACTTTTTCGCGCCAGATTATAGTCATCAAAATGTCCGATAAAAAACTTATGTTCTCCGCTGACAAAACACAATGAATAGCGTGATTCGGATTCATCAGGGAAATGGATGTCCAGAAAAGAATCATCAGAATACATTTCCGCTTTTTTACCATTCAGGTAGATCAAATGTTTTTCTCGATTCAAAATTATTTGATCATTCCTCGCAAAAAGAAGAATTAATTTAATCAATCGATAAACCATGATAACCGGAATAATGACAAAAAACAAAAAAGGAAAAACCTCACCCCTGCCGGTAAAAACTCCCATTAAAGCTTCAAAGGTTTTTGACCATAATCCAAAAGGTATCAGAATTACAGAAAATAACAAAATTGACACAGTGTAATCAATTATTCTATCACCCTTATCTTTTTGAATCAGCAAATTTTGCCCCTGAATGTATAGTTTGAATTGTAATGCGTTTAACATAGGCCCTCCATACATCAAATATACGCCCCGATTATGAGGATTGTGTAAAAAGGAAGTTAAAATGATATTAGAATTCGGCTAAATTCCGGTGAGTCAAGTACGACCCTAAAGGAGGTGGCTTGTTGACCGCCCCAAAAGAGATGTCCCGGGAGGTTCTTCTTAAGGGGCTGGTCAAAAGATTTCACCTTGCTGCTCGGGCGTTTAGAAAAAATCTATAAATCCAAGGTCAGACTCACCGGACAATGATCAGACCCCATCACATCCTGATGAATTCGGGTGTCGGAAACCCATTTCTCCACTCCGGGAGTGATCATGAAATAATCAATTCTCCATCCGGTATTATTTTCACGGGCATTCATGCGATAGCTCCACCAGGTGTATTGATCAAGGGCATCGGGGTTCAACTTTCGGTAAATATCCACATACCCGGCAGCCACATATTTATCAATCCATTCTCGCTCTATTGGCAAAAAACCCGAATACTTTTCATTGGACTTGGCGTTTTTTAAATCGATGTGTTTATGGGCAGTGTTAAAATCGCCCACAATAATGATTTCCTTTTTGCTAGCCGCTTGCTGCTTAAGAGTAAAATCCAGAAAATCGGAATAAAATTCCAGCTTGTATTGAAGGCGTTCATCATCTTTCTGGCCATTGGGAAAATAGACATTATACAGAAAAAATTTCTCGTGCTCGGTTTCCACAATCCGGCCTTCTTCATCAAAATTGGATTTTCCAAAAACAGAGCGTGCACTCAAAGGCTTTTTTAAAGCGTAAGTACAGGTTCCTGAATAGCCCTTTCGTTCCGCGCAACTCCAATAGGATTCATAACCATGGGGGTTCCGTAATTCCTTCGGGATTTGCGCTTCATGGATTTTTGTTTCCTGCAGGCAAAGCAAGTCGGGTTTTTCTTCGCCCATCCATTCCATGAAATTCTTTTTTACTGCCGCGCGAATACCATTAACGTTCCAGCTGTATATTCTCATCATCAAGGGCTCCTCATCCTGGATTTGTTTATCTAAAAATTTTTGGGCGTTACCCCATTCCGCTCTCTATCCATAATTTATTACATTTGAGTACAAATGTAATAAATTGCAACTTCCTTCTAAATCTTGCAAAAGCTGTTTTGGCATTGGTTCGAATATAAACAACTTTTAAACAAACAACAGCACAATTTTAGCAACAAAAATGTTCAAATGTAAAATAGCCGGCTCCATGGGGTCGGGCTTTCCGCTCCAACTCCTCGCAGAGTTCATACAACAAACAATAACTAAATAATAAATTCAAACGAAATTTAATGGCACGGTCTGCTGCGGGGTTTCCGCTTCAATCCCTAACGCATGACAAAGCCATTCCCTTTTTCAGCTAAACAGTCAACTTGCTTGTAATGAACACAAGTTACTATAAAACGCGAAAATAAAAAAGAGGAAGCCGGTTATTTCACAGCCACAACCACCAGGCGAATAGCCTCATTATCATAGGGCTGACCGTCCAATCCCCCGTACAATAAGACACGATCAAAACCCACCGATAAAAGCAAATCCTTGAGCTCCTGGCCTGAATAAACACGGTGAGAAAATTTATAGTCAAAACGCTGATTATCCTTTATCGCGACCCAGCGGTTTTCTACCCATGTCCAATCCCTGGTAACTTCCCGCTCTTCCAGATAAACCACTCCCTCCTCCTCATACCAGTCGCGCGGTGAAAAAATCCGGGCCAGAACTTCCTTGCCCATCATCTCCATAATAAGCTTTCCGCCGGGTTTCAGCGACAAATGAAAATTCTGGGCCGCTGTCATGTCCTCGGCCGGGTCTTCAAAATAGCCGAATGAAGTGTAGAGATTGATCACCATATCGAAATAGTTCAAGCGGTGAAAATCCCGCATATCATCATGCACCCACTCAATCTCAAGATTTTCTTCAGCCGCTTTATATTTCGCCTCATCAAGATAATGTTTTGTCCGGTCAACACCCGTCACAGGATAACCTCGGGAGGCCAGCTCCAAGGCATGTCGCCCGGGGCCGCAAGGCATATCCAGCACCTGTGCCGGCGCATTTATTCCGGTCAATTTCTCAATGGCAGAAATATCCTGAACCGCGCCCTCCCAGGAATCGCTTGAAAAAAGTTTGTCTCTCATGGAAATCCAGAATTGATCTTCTTCATGCCAGCTCATAAGGCCTCCTTTGCCAAATATCCAATATTAGTCTATTCAGGGCGTTGCCTGCGTAAAATATTTAAAAAGCTGCCTCATGATAGAAACTGAAAAACATTGACAGTCTGCGACAAACACACTCAGGACAGGCCGGGTCCCGCGCCCTCTGATAGCCCAACTCCGCCTCGCGGCTCCGACTCTTTTTCGGTTAATTTTTAAAAAAATTAACCTCATGGCTCCTGTCCCTAAGACGGACAAAAACCATTTTGCATTTTTCCATAAAAAAAGGCAAGCTTCTTTTTCGAAAAGCCTGCCTTTTACAATTATCAATCAAGTGGCTGTTTGAAAATCATTCACAAGGAAAGGTCTCTACCAATCCAACATAATGCTGGGCAACAAGCAGAGCATCCACAATATTCACCACACCATCACAACCGGTCACATCACCCGCTTCAATTTGTTTGATCTCAACCGGAATATTAACATAATACTGAGCGATTAAAAGAGAATCCACAATTGAAACATTTCCGTCATCATTCACATCACCCAGAAGCACAGGAGGTTCATCCTTGACAAAAGCACGGCCTCGAACCGTTGTTTCCAGGCTGTAAACATAATTGGAACCAGTGATATAAAGGGTTTTTCCTTGGGCACCGCCAAAAGCAACATTAGAAGTTCCAGTGGGAATTGAAATAAAATCGAGTTGTTGGCCCTGGGGCGAAACAACCCACACACCACCGAGCCCGGTAAAATACAAATTACCAAACTCATCCATGGTCATACCATCGGGCACTCCCGCACGGGACGAGGCTGTCTGAAAAAAGACCCTGCCATTGCTCACCGAGCCATCGGCATTGATGTCGTAAACCATCCAGTAACGGCGGTCACTATCGGAAATATAAAGCAATTTGTCATCAAGTGAAGTACACACACCATTGGGCTTGGCCATGTTGGTGATGATTTCCTTTACATTGCCATTCACATCCATGTGGTAAACAGCCTGAAAGCTCGCGCCCCAAACCGGGCCGGTAAAAAAGATGTCGCCTTTTTTGGTCTGGAACAAATCGTTGGGACGGTTCCAGGAAGGGTTCTGAGCAAGGACCATGGGGTCTTCAGGGCCATTAACTCCGATTTTGAAACTCATAATAGCGCGGGCATCCTGGACCGCGGCCAAAAGCCGGCCGTCGTTTCCAATGATCATGCCGTTGATGGCTTCGGAATTAGCATACCAGATGCTGGCTTGGCCGCGTGAATCGAGGCGGTAAACATCATGGGGATCATGATCAGGTGTGCTGAAATAAAGTTTCTGTGTAACCTGGTCCCAAACCGGGCCTTCATAAAAAAGATTGCCATTATATTCAACAACAGGGCTTGCGCCGGAAACAATAGTTGATTGAGCTGATACAAAAATGGCTGTCAGTATTAATAACAAACAAGCCAGAATCACTTTCTTTTTATGGTTGTTCATTTTTACCTCACTTGATACAGATAGGTTTTGATAATTTTTCTTAGTTTTTTTTGATTTCTATACTATAATATATCATATCCTGAGACAGGTTCGTTGTCAATGAATTTGTGGTATTATCAAATCAAAGCCTGATTTGGTTCTATTTTTTAGTGGCTGAACTTTTAAGGGCAACAAGGATGGAATTTCTTATGCCTATTGTTGTTTTCCTTGTTAGGGATTGAAGCTGTGGGGAGCTTTTTTTTCAAAAAAAGCGGACCAAAGCGTTTATGTCCTGATAATTTCAGGACATAAACCTTCGAAGGCGATAGCCGGAGCAGCACAAAGCCCGGCCCCCTGCCGCAAGCAGCAGATTCAGACAACCCATTGGGAAATCCTGATACAGGGTTACTTGAAAATCTTGCGGAAGGGGGAAACACCCCAAAAATCAGATATCATGATTATATCTGAAAAGGTTTTTGAACGATCAGGAAAAATAAACTATAGTAAAAAAACAGCAGGAACCACAATGTTCAGGGTAATTTCACTTGACCTTTACCCCTGTTTTGGG
Source organism: Spirochaetales bacterium (assembly GCA_016937215.1). Taxonomy (GTDB): domain Bacteria; phylum Spirochaetota; class Spirochaetia; order SZUA-6; family JAFGRV01; genus JAFGWI01. The sequence goes on from JAFGWI010000129.1 coordinate 10,657, forward strand.
AAATATAGGGTTAATAATTGAAGGCTTTCGGGCCCAAGGAGGTTTTATGGATAAAGTTTTGATTATCGGCGCCGGCGGTGTAGGAAAGGTTGTGGTGCATAAATGCGCTCAGCAAAAATCGGTTTTTAAAGAAATTCATCTGGCCTCCCGGACAAAAAGTAAATGCGATGCCATCAGCCGCGAAATCAAGTCGCGTTATGGTGTGGATATTCCCACTTACGCGGTGGATGCCGACAAGACAGCCGAACTGGTGGCTTTGATTAACAAGATTAAGCCGGACTTACTGATTAACGTGGCCCTTCCCTATCAGGATTTGACGATAATGGATGCCTGTCTGGAAACGGGCACCCATTATCTGGACACAGCTAATTATGAACCACTGGACGAAGCCAAATTTGAATATAAATGGCAGTGGGCTTATCAGGACCGATTCAAAAGCAAGGGGCTCATGGCTCTTTTGGGTAGCGGCTTTGACCCGGGAGTCACCAATGTTTACTGCGCCTACGGGCAGAAGCACCTTTTTGATGAGATCAATAAAATTGATATTGTTGACTGTAATGGCGGTGATCACGGCAAGGCCTTTGCCACCAATTTTAATCCCGAAATCAATATCCGAGAGGTCACGGCCAAGGGGCGCTATTGGGCCCAGGGGCAGTGGCATGAAACCAATCCCCTTTCCGTTCACCAGGGTTTTGATTTTCCGGCAATCGGCGAGCGGGAAATGTATTTGATGTATCATGAAGAGATGGAGTCCCTGGCCCAAAACATCAAGGGGTTGAAGCAGATCCGCTTCTGGATGACATTCGGCCAGGAGTATCTGACTCACCTCCGTGTTTTACAGAATGTAGGGATGACCCGTATTGACGAGGTTGAATATGAGGGCCAGAAAATCGTTCCCTTGAAATTTCTAAAGGCCCTGCTGCCCGATCCAGGAAGCCTTGGACAGAGCTACGAAGGTAAAACCTGCATCGGCTGCGTTATGGAAGGTCTGAAAAACGGCCAGAGCCAGCGCAAGTTTATTTACAATATTTGTGATCACGCTGAAAGCTTTAAGGAAACCGGGTCCCAGGCTGTGTCATATACCACCGGTGTTCCGGCCATGATCGGCGCCAAGATGATGCTCCAGAAAAAGTGGATGACCCCTGGTGTCTGGAACATGGAGCAAATGGACCCGGACCCCTTTATGGAAGCTCTGAATCAGGATGGTCTTCCCTGGCAGGTAGTAGAGTGGAACAGTTCCATAACATAAATGTTGAGGCTCTTTTAGAGCACGAAATTAAAACACCCTGCTATGTGGTAGATGAAAGCGCCCTGATCAAAAACCTGGAAATCCTCAAGGATGTGCAGGAGAAAAGCGGCGCGAAGATTTTGCTGGCACTCAAAGGCTTTGCCATGTGGCATTTTTTCCCGCTCATTGGCCGCTATCTTTCAGGAACCGCGGCCAGCGGTTTGTTCGAGGCCAGGCTCGGCGCTGAGGAGATGGGGCTGGAGGTCCACAGCTATTCACCGGCCTTCAAGGACAGCGAGTTTCCCGAAATTCTAAAATACTCCCATCATGTGGTGTTTAATTCACCGGCCCAATGGCGGCATTTTCAGAAGCAGGCTCTGGGAAGCAAGGGAAAGCATTTCGGTATCCGCGTGAACCCCGAGCATTCCGAGGTGAAAACAGCTATTTACGACCCCTGCGCGCCTGGTTCACGGCTGGGTACCATTGAGGCTGATTTTGATTTGAGCGAAAGCGACTGGCAGGGTTTGAGCGGGCTGCATTTTCACAACCTCTGCGAACTGGGTGCCGACGCCCTGGAACGCACCCTGAAAACCGTTGAAAAGAAATTCAACAAGCACTTTCACCGTCTCAGCTGGATTAATTTCGGCGGGGGCCACCATATCACACGGGCCGATTATGACCGGGAGGCTCTGATTCAGCTAATCAGGAATTTTAAATCGCGCTATCACCTGGAGGTGTATCTGGAACCTGGCGAGGCCATTGCCCTTAACACAGGTGTCCTGGTCACCACCGTGCTGGACACACTCCACAACCATATGCCTTTGGCGATTATGGATGCTTCTGCCGCGGCCCATATGCCCGATGTAATTGAAATGCCCTATCGCCCGGAAATTTTCGGGGCCGGTAAGCCCGAAGAAAAGCAACACAACTACCGCCTCGGAGGGCCCAGCTGCCTGGCTGGTGATGTGATCGGTGATTACTCTTTTGACAAACCCCTTGTGCCAGGCGCGAAACTGGCATTCGGCGACATGGCCCATTACAGCATGGTGAAAAACAACACCTTTAACGGAATCCCCCTGCCCTCCATTTATGGTTATAACTCGGACAAAAACAAATTATGGCTGGTCAAGGAATTTTCCTACGATGATTTTAAAGCGCGATTAAGTTAAAAAAAGCCCTGGCAGCAACATCCGCCAGGGCCGGGCCCTTGTAAATCACGCTAAATCTATTAAATCAACTCATCATCAGTAATATCATCTTCATCAGCGCTTTTTTTACATCCCGCCTCCTGACCGTGAGGCGAGAAATGATCATGAAAATGCTGCCTGAATTTGCTTCGCCATTTTGAACCAATATGATGTTCCCAAGGCTTATGATGGCTATAGCCGCCTTTAAACAAAATATGGGCCAGTATAACCAAACCCCAGGCCTGCCAATAACTGATAATCGGCAAACTGAATATATCCGGCATCAGCCAGTTCCACAACAACATGACCAAAAAGCCAAACAGAAAAGTAATCACCGCAAAAATCAATAGGCCCATAATAACCAGGGTTATTTTCTTGCCAACGCTCCATTCCTTAAATTGATGCATAGCGCCCTCCAATTTATAAATACTCTGAATAAATTTCCTTTATCTCCATAAGCCTTTTTCGCAGCTGCTTAACGGCATAGGCTTTTCTCGCCAACAATGTGTTTATTGAAACATTCCACTCTTCCGATAATTCCCGGAAGCTGCGGCCTTCCACCGATTGGGCCACAAACACCTCTGCCTGGGCCTCGGGTAATTCATCCAGAGCATCTTCAAGGGCTTCCATAACCGCTTTACGAACAAAATCCTTTTCCAGATCAATACCACTGTCACCTATCATGCTCTCGATGGTCACACCTTCATCCTCCGTGTAAAGCGAAACCTGGGGCAGCCTTTTTTTCCGGTACCAGTCAATAATCCGATTCCGGGCCACCTGGAAAAGCCAGGCTGCCAGATTAGCGACAGGCTGTGTGACATCGACCTGCTCAACGGCCTTGTAAAAAACATCCTGAAGAATATCTTCAGCCTGCTCAGGGTCAGCCACTTTCTTCCGGATAAAACTCAGAATTCTGGATCTCTCCTCCCGAAAGGTTTGTTCAATCTGCTTCAACACCATTGTCTCCATTAATTATTAAGACGCAAATAAAATATTTTTATTGTGAGTAATGCTAAAAATAATTCAAGCCAGGGCAGTAATAAAAATACAAAAGGGTTGGGGCTCTTACAAAACTAAGGTTTCGCAAGAATCATAAAAATTACCGGATATTCAATATTAAATTTACAGCTGCCTGTTAATTCCTTTTGTCAGAACTTTTGCGATGAGCTCGGTTATTTGTTATATTTAAAAGCCCGAAAGGCCCAAATGGTTAATCGGTAGTAAAACCCTCTGGGAAGCAGCCCCAAAAACTTGAGCATTAATCTATTCCGGAACCCGGGAGTATACACAACCTTGCGCCCCAGCTTTTTCAAGGATAATTCCACGGTTTTTTTGGCTGTCAGCCACTGAAGGGGCCCTCTTTTTCTCATTTCCTGCTGGTTTAAACCGAGTTTGTTATGAAAATCGGAAAATGTCATTCCTGGACAAAGGGCTTGAACCTTTATACCATGAACCGCCGCCATAACATGGAGCGATTCACTGAGCCGTATTAAATAGGCTTTTGTGGCAGTGTACAAAATGGCACTTGGAGAGCAAATAAACCCAGCCATGGAAGCAAGATTAATGATAAAACCACCTTTATTTTCAATCATGAAAGGCAAATAATAATGGCACAATTCAGTGGGCCCATCCATATGAACACGCAACATTTGTGACTGGCTTTCATAATTGTCTTCAAGAAAAGTTTTTGCTTGGCCATAACCAGCATTATTAACGAGTCCGTAAACAGGCGGCAGTTTTAATAATTCCGCCATCAAATTCCGCCATTGATCTTGGTTGGAAAAATCAGCAATAAAAGTTTTTACTTCAATCGCCCAAGTTTTCACTAGTTTCTCCGACAATTCCTTTAACCTTTCTTTATTTCGACCGGTTAAGTAAAAATGATACCCCTGTGATGCCAGATTTTCAGCAAAGGCCTGTCCAATACCACTGCTGGCGCCTGTAATTAATACATATTTTTTATTCATATTCTTCCTTCCTGCAACCAGCATGAAAAAGAAAATTGTCATATTTTTGCCATATTTGAAAGGCGATTTTACTGGATTTTTATAAAGTTTATGATATATTGATCCTTAGAATGTTACAAGTAGAACGTAATAAACGGGCTTTATGGCTGGCTTTTTTTGCCATTGCCATGGCCTTGCTGGAAGCCATTGTAGTTATATATTTAAGACGCCTCCATAATCCGGAAAATATTCTTCAGATTTTTCCCATTCGTTTTTATACTGATTTGGATTTTGCGGTAGAAGTATTCCGTGAAGGCGCGACTGTGTTAATGCTTTTTGCCATATCCCTGATCGCGACTCACAAGCCGCCAATAAAGGTCTTCGGCTGCTTTGTGTATCTATTCGGGTTATGGGATATTTTCTTTTATGCCTGGTTGAAGATCATCATCGGCTGGCCTTCAGGCTGGCTTGATTGGGACATACTGTTTCTTATCCCCTGGGCCTGGTTTGGTCCCTGGCTCTGTCCGGTTTTAGTGGCTCTCTTATTTGCCATTTGGGGCGGTTATGTGCTCCTGACACCACGAGAAATGAAACTAAGACCATTACCGGTCATCATGTTTATCATTAGTTCCTTGATCGGCCTGGCTTCCTTCCTGCTGCCCTCATTGACCGTGATTGTAACCAAAGGCATTCAGGGGCTTCGGGACTATAACCCGACGGAATTCCCCTGGTGGGCCTTTATTCTTGGTTATATCGGCATGGCCTTGAGCATGGCATGGTCCTTGCTGCCAAAGGGATATCTTTTTAACCTGATTAAAAAACCGGAATCAAAAAAAGACTAACCAAACAGCCTGTAGTAAAAAAACCTTTTCCTTGGATTTAGCACCAGCCGCAAGCCGCAACTCACGCGTTAGGGACTGGAGCCAGGAAGCGTTTTTTTTCAAAAAAACGCTGACAACATTTTTGCCGCGTTTTCAGCGGCAAAAATGGTCGAAGCCTTAAGGCGGAGTGGCGCAAGGCCCGACGCTCCGGGATTCTTCGAAGAAAATCCCGGAGCGGAACGCCCAAAAAAGCAAGACAAAATTAATCCTGTGGAATCTGTTTTTTAACCGAATTCTCAAGCCGGGTTATCATTTCCAGCTGATCAGGATTCGCCTCAAGATGGACCGTTTGCGTCGGAAAGGCGAAACAAATTCCGGCTTCATTAAAGCGCTTATAGATTTCCATGTTCACAGATTGGGCGTGGTCCATATAAGCCCAGTAGTCCGGCGGATGATACCAGTAAATGGCAAAAATATTCAAACTATCGGCTTTCATGTCATCAAAATAAACACGAGGTGTCAGCGGCTCCCGCATCCCTTCATGGTTATCAAGGATATTCTTGATAATATCGATGGCTTCCTGGATTTTTTCGGGACTGGTGTCATAGGTGATGCCGATATTCATTATGCGCCTAATATTCGGTCGGCGGCTAATATTCATGACAGGATCATTAGCCGCTGAACTATTCGGAATAGTGACCATATGCCCTTCAAGGGTGTTTAATCGCACCGAACGCAGCCCGATTTCTTCTATCACCCCGTCATAACCTGAAAGGACCACTCGCTCACCCACTGTAAAGGGCTGATCCAGGGCAATCATCAAAAAACCGAAAAAGTTCTTGATTGTATCCTGCGCGGCCAAGGCCACAGCCATACCGGCAATTCCCAAACCAGCAAGAATGGAAGTAAGGTCCTGGCCAGAGAGGTTTTGATACATCTGGATAATGGCAACAGCAACCACAACAACACGAAGCCCGTTTCGAAGAATCGGCACAAGCATATCATCTAAAGGGGTTTCGGTTTTTTTCACATAACGTATCAAATATTTTTCAAGAACTTCCACAAAATCATAAATAAATACTACAATCGACAAGCTCAACAAAGCATCACTGGCCCAGACAACAACAGTGGCGTGACGCTGAATAATGATATAAGAAACCAAACGCACCAAACCCGACCATAGTAAAATCTTGAAAGGCCTCCTCATGGACAAAATCGTACTGGCTAAAAAATTAATTTTACTGTTATCAATTAAGGCCTGCTTCTCCGCGAGGCGTTTGGCATACTTTTTCATATAGGAATTGATTATCTTTCCCAAGCTAATCCCCGCCACAATAACAAGAAGGGTTAAGGCCAATCGCCAGATAGGATAATCAAAAACCTTGATTTCCAGAACCCTCTGAACTTGATCTGGCAGCCAATCTATAGCCTGGGCTGATAATACCCTGACCAAAGGCGCCGAAGTGGGGAGATCCTTTACCACAGTATTTTCCTGGGAAAGCAAAGCCTGCGGGAATATGAAAATGGCAAACAGAGCTAAAAAAATAATAATTTTTCCGACCTTCATCTTTCCTCCTTATGTTTGTTATGTTAATTGAATTTATTGTTACACAAGAACATTGAGGGCTGTGATTGTCCTGGAATAACAACAAGCACATATAAAGATATCAACTAGTTCAGATTGTTATTCGACATGCAACCCGCGTAATCCTTGGCAAATTTTTCCAGATCGTCTATCCATTTCTTATATAAAGCATCCCGGCTGTTAACCTGAATCAAATATGGCTCAATTCCCTTTATAAGCATATAACGGTGTTCATCAGCCATACCCTTCATTTCGCATTGCCCGATAACGTTGTTTAAAATCCGCTCCAGTTCCCGATAAACTTGTCCAAGATAGTCCAGATTGTTCCGGGAATTGGCCATAGCAATCTCGCTATCATTGACATAGTGTTCACATCGATAAATGCTTTTTTGATAATAAGCAATATTCACAGGTTCAACAAGAGCGATGGAAAAAATATAAGCCCCCGGTTTCTCCGGGTAGGGGCATTCGGCCATTAGAATGTCTAACTCATCTTTTAAAGCATTAATTTGGCCGACAATTTTTTGAGCGCTTAGACGGTTCTCGCTTACGCGATGATGCATCTCCAGTATTTTTTGAAACCGCGGATCATTAATTATTCTTTGATCAAGCTGTTCATAAAGAAAGGTTTCAAAAGCAGAATCCTCCAGATCAACCGCTTCGGACACTTCCGATTCAACCGTAGTGACACAAGCGAAAAACGTAAAGAGCAGCGCATTTATTAAAAAATATTTTTTAAACCCCGCCTGAAAAATTTTCATAACATTCATGATTCAAAATATAGTGTAGGGATTTTCGCGAAATGTGCAAGGCCCAAAAGAATTTTACTATTAGAGGGTAATTCAGGGCGTTACCCTTTGAAGCGCTTGCTTCAAAGGGTCAGGCTCTTTGCTTCAACTCCTCGCGCCCCTTTCCAAGCAGCCCTTTTGCTTCATCCTCAGGTCAAAAGGAAAAAAAACAGCAAGGCGCTGCGGGGTTTCCGCTTCGATCCTTAACGCAATCCCGCGAATAGCTTTATTCCCAGTTAAAGAACCAAATTTATTTCATAGCATGGAACAAAGAAAAAAGCCTGTCAAAAATCAGCGCTTTGATAAGCCCTGGGAAAGGGAATCACATCCCTGATATTCTGCATTCCTGTCACAAACTGCACCATACGTTCAAAGCCCAAACCAAAACCAGAATGGGGCACACTACCGTATTTTCTCAGCTCCAAATACCACCAATAATCCTCTTCTCGAAGACCCAGCTCCTTAATCCGGGCTTTCAATTTATGCAAATCATTTTCCCTTTCACTGCCGCCAATTATTTCTCCAATTCGCGGAACAAGAACATCCATGGCACGAACGGTTTTATGATCATCATTCTGCTTCATATAAAAAGCCTTTATATCTCGCGGATAATCCGACAGAATCACAGGCCCGTTAAAAACCTCTTCAGTCAAATATTTTTCATGCTCCGATTGCAGATCAATTCCCCACTTTACAGGATACTCAAAATCCCTGGGTGCTTTTTCCAAAATGCTGATCGCTTCTGTGTAGCTGGTACGGGTAAATGTGGAATTGACAATTTTTTCTAGCATATCCACACGGCCTTTATCCACCCATTTGTTAAAAAAATCCATGTCTTCAGCGCAATGCTTTAGGGTGTAATTTATAATATATTTTAAAAAGGCTTCTGCTGTATCCATGTTCCCATTGATATCGCAAAAAGCCATTTCAGGTTCGATCATCCAGAACTCAGCCAAATGCCGGCTGGTATTGGAATGCTCAGCCCGGAAAGTCGGTCCAAAGGTGTAGATATTCCCCAGGGCGCAGGCGAAAATTTCTCCATTCAACTGGCCGCTGACGGTTAGGCTTGTTTGCTTACCGAAAAAATCCTGTGAATAATCGACTTTGCCATCACTTTTTGGTACATTATCAAGGGGCAGAGTGGTTACCTGAAACATTTCTCCTGCACCTTCACAGTCGCTGCCGGTAATGATAGGCGTGTTGATATAAAGAAAACCCTGTTCCTGAAAAAAGCGGTGAACAGCAAAGCTCAATGCGTTCCGGACACGGGTCACAGCGCCAAAGGTGTTGGTTCGCGGACGTAAATGAGCGATTTCTCTTAAAAACTCAAGACTGTGGCGCTTTTTTTGCAAAGGATAATCCTCTGCTGGCGCGCTGCCCAAAATTTCGATTTCAGAGGCCTTTAATTCGACATTTTGTTTTCCACCCGGAGACTCTACCAAAACTCCTCTCACCCGCAAACTCGTGCCTGTTGTTAATTTTGGCATGATATCCTTGAAAGCGGAAACCTCCTTATCAACAAAAACTTGCAAATTTGACATCACAGAACCGTCATTCATTTCCACAAAGCCAAAGGCCTTGGAGTCGCGGGAAGTTCGGACCCAGCCGTAAGCTGTTAATTCCTGTTTTTCACCCTTTAGCTGTAAAATGTCTGCTATAGATTGCTTTTTCATAACAAAACTCCTGTAATATAAATCCAGTAGAAACCAAGCTGTGGGAAAAGCAGCTCCTTGCGCGGTAAATCAGAAACAATTAAATCCCAACGCGCAAAATCAGGATAATAGTATTATAAGATTTTTTACGCGCCAGGAAAAGCCGAAAAAATCCAATAAGCAAGCTCAAGGGGCTGGCCATAAATTTATGCTGCAAATAGCCAGCCCAGCAAAGGCGAGTTTTTTGAAATCCTTCTCGCTCTGTTGCCATTTAATCGCAGTCCTTTGTTCATCAAAGCTTATAGAACTCTTGCAAAACCGCGATTTAGCAAAAATCATAAAAATTGCGGCTAAATTAATTTATAACCGGATACTCGGTTATAAATTCGAGAGATAGCTGCTCATTGCTCATCTCTGGCCTTTTGCTCTGAGCAAAACAAACTAATTCACTTTCTGATTGGTTATGGCTTTTAAAAGCTCGGTTTCCTGGCTAACAACTGCCAGCACTTTACGGTAACCGCTCAAGGAAGGATTATCTTTCACCATTTCCGTCGCGACTGTCAGATTCCTCACAGCTTCGTCAATATTTCCATTCATCAAAGCTGACTCGCACATCGTGACCCTGGTCAGAAATTTCTCTTCCAGTTCGGTCTTTTGATCAAGGTTCTTTTGTAACAATTCCTTAACCTTGTCATCGTTATCGGATTTTTCATCAAACAAATACAAATCCGCGAGACTTAACCAATCTTTTTTATCACGATAGCTTTGTTCCAGATCCTTTTTATAACGATGATCTTCCTTTACCAGTCGCCCTTGTTCCCAGTTGAAAAAAATGGCGAAAAAATTGTTCCAATCGCCGGTTAATTCTCCGGGAGAAACAAATTCTTTGGTTTTGATCTGATAATTACTTCGCATCAAAAGAGCCTGTTTTTTATCCTGATCGAGAATTTCAAATTTCACAAATAATTTGTCCTCATCTCGGTAATTATTTAAAACAAAATTTACCTGCTGCCCTTTTTTAAAATTTTCAAGCAATTGGGTTAAAATAAAAGCTTTATCATCAGGGCTCAGGCGTTCTGTGAGTTCGAACTGATAAAAAAGGAACATATACATATTATGAACAAGGGAATACTCATTAAGTTCGAGTTTTTTTGTATGCTGAATATCCACAATTTCTAGAAAATAGGGAATTTTTTCAGCGTCCACCTGACCAAATCCCTGAAAGACAATTATAACAAGAAAAAAAATCACTATTCGCTTTTTCATAGCTTTTTCAAAACACCTCGATTACATATTTTACCCAGATTCAAGTATAATAAAAACATGGCCTTGCCACAAGTAAAGAATATGCCGGGCAAGGCTTTTTCAGAAAATCTTCAATGCTTCATTTCAAAATGCCTGTCCTGGTAACCTTGTTAATTAACTACACCCCCAATAGCTTATTCCACAAGAAATTGATTCAATCGATACTTTGATTTCTTGCGACCAGGATGCGTGGTTTTGTGTTTTTTCTGCATTTTTTACAATCTGTCACATCCATTTTCACAGCTAGTTTTGGATAATCACAGAAAATGGTTCATGATCCTAAAAAAGGCCTTCCGATAGACTATAAAAACAGGGCCCTGGAAACTTTTTTTCAGTTCATTCAAAATCTTATTGCCTTTTAAGCCCTCTTACCACTATGATAAAACAGAAGATATCATTTGAGGTTCTTGCAAAACTGAGGTTTGGCAAGAATCAAGAAAAATTACGGATAAGTTATTTTTTTGCCGGATAATCAATTATCAATTTACAGCTGCCTGCTGATTCCAATGTCCGGACTTTTACAATTAGCTCATTTGAATATCTGTTTTTAGCAGATTTATTAAGATCTGATCGGAGTTTGTGATGAAAAAATTCGGAACTTTTCAAGGCGTTTTTGTCCCATCTTTTGAGGCCATACTCGGTGCCGTACTTTTCCTTATCCTGCCCATGCTCGTTGGCGCCCTGGGGCTGACCAATATGATTATTCTTGTTATTCTGGCTAACACCATAACACTGGCTACAAGCTTCTCAATAGCCGACTGCACTACCAATCTTGAAAGTATTGGCCCAGGCGGCATGTACGCAATCTCAAAACGCTCTTTAGGTAGGGCATTTGGAGGCTCCATAGGAATCCAGCTCTTTATTGCCCAGGCAGCCTCCATTGGTTTTTATTGCATTGCCTTTGCGGAACCCATCCAGCCTCTTTTGATCCAAATTCCGCTGCTCCAGAACCTTTTTCAAAGCCTGAACATCACATCCCCAGCTATGCAGATACAGGTTATTGCGTCGATGATCACATTTCTCGCTTTTACTTTTGCCGTTATCGGGGCAGATTTTATCGTAAAGATCCAGATGCTTATTTTTATTATCATGATCATTTCCATTGGCACGATTTTTGCGAGTCCCTTTCTTAATCTGACCAAAGAGGGCACAAATGTTTTCACCCCAACACCTCAATTTGCGGTTATTCCGTCGCGCTTTATGGCACTGGGAGGTTTCTGGGTAGCCTTTACCCTCTTTTTTCCCGCTGTAACCGGCATTGATGCCGGCGTTGGAATGAGCGGCAACCTGAAAAATCCCAGGAAATCCCTTGGTAAAGGAACCTTCATTGCCATTGGGGTGACTACCGTCATTTATCTTGCCATCACCATTGTTTTTTCATTTATTCATCCCGATTTGCTGGACAAAATCGGAAATAAAAACCCATCAATCATCAATATTTTAAAGGCCTCTCCTGTGGTTTATTTTCTGCTTTTATGCGGCATCCTTTTTGCTACCGGCTCGAGCGCTCTATCCTATTTTATGACAGCCCCCCGGACAGCTCAGGCCCTTGCGCGAGACAGTATTTTGCCTAAAATATTGTCATGGCTTGCCAAGGATTTTACCAAAAAGGGCCAGGAACCTCGCTGGGCAACGGTTGCCACCTTTGGTATTGCCATGGGAATCATCTGGGCCGGCGATATCAACATAGCCACCTTAATCGTAGGTATTTGTTTTCTTGTTGTTTATTCCTGGATCAATTTCGCGGCCTTTCTGGAACGCATCAGCGGTAACCCCAGTTTCCGGCCCACTTCAAAGGGCCATTGGCTCATATCGCTTTACGGATTTGTCATGTGTATTGTCGTTGTGTCACTTTTTAATCTGGCAGTCGGCGCGGCTGTTCTTGGCCTTCAACTAGTTATTTTCGCCTTATTATTGATTTTTAAAACAAAAAACCGCCTGGAAGGCGTGTGGTGGGGCTTGCTCTTCAATCTGCTGAACTGGGGCTTCAAACGCATGCAGCGGATTATTCAAGGCACCAAAAACTGGCGCCCGATTCTGTCTATCTTTTGTATGGCAGACCAGAATGATGAATCACAAACCACCCTTGATATGGGCAGGCGAATCTCCAATTTCCAGGGTCTCACCATGGTCAATATCCTTAAACCCAAAAAATTCGATGGGCCTATTCCATTCTTTATTCCGGAAAATGCCCAAATTATCGAAGGCGCCACCAACAACTTCAATCAGTATATCCTCGCCGCCCTACAAGCAGCCGCCCCAGGGGGTTTTAGCAGCAATACAATTCTTTTACCTTCCGACGCTCGAATAAACAACATCGACACCATCGAACAAATCATCAACATGGACAAGAACGTGCTGCTCTACAAACATGGTAAAATACAAAAAAGCTCGGAACCCCGCATTGATTTATGGTGGAAGGGAGAGGAAAACGGCAATCTCATGGCGCTTCTATCTTACATTATTAACAGAGGAGATATAAAACAGGGTGAAAAACCCAAAAAAATAAGGCTAATTCGTAAGCTCTTCACCAATGAAAACAAGGAATCAGCTGAAAAAGAACTGAACCAATTGCTTTATAATTCGCGGCTTAAAGGCGATATTTTAATTCTGGAAAAAGATTCTGAACCCATACACAACAGCATTAACGAACATTCACGCGATGCCTTCCTTATCATGATGGGTTTACCAGGACAACGCGCCCAAGGCTTATCACGAATATTCAGCCTGGACAAATTGTTTTTCACGCGTCAGCTTGAATTATTCAAAGAACTTCCGCCAGTGCTCTATGTAAAAGCGCACCGGGTGATGGAATTATTTGAATAAAGGGTTTTAACCCCACTTTCCAATAACACAAATAAACGCCGATTAAAACAAAGGCCCTGGTTTTTTCACGCAAAATAGTTGAACAGACCGGAGCCTTAGAGCTTGCCTTAACCCCCACATTCCGCATGCACGAATTCAATTAAAACACTTCATACCTTAAAAATCAGTCCTGCAAATAGGGATTATTCCGCTTTTCCTGACCGATATTGGTTACTGGCCCATGACCTGAATAAACAACAGTATCCTCAGGCAGAGTTAAAAGATAATCCTTAATACACTTTACCAACAAATCATGGTCGCCTCCGTCAAGATCGGAGCGCCCTATACTGCCCCAGAACAGTACATCACCGGCAAAAAGGGCCTTGTTGTTCGGCTCATAAAAAACAACATGCCCCGGAGCATGGCCTGGAGTATAAAATACTTCAAAACAATGGGAACCGAATTTGATTTTATCATTATGCTCAAGAAAACCATCGGGCTCAGGACTGGGAGGAACATCCATCCCAAAAGCCGAAGCGCCGCCGGAATCCTTTAGCATGGAAACCGCATCCCTGTGCATGAGTAATTTGGCTTTAAAATATTCCACCAATTCGGCGTTTCCGCCAATATGATCAAAATGAGTATGGGTATTCAGAATATATTTAACCACCAAATTCAAATTACTAATTTCCCGTATAATTTTATCCGCCTCGCCACTAGGATCAATAATCACAGCTTCGTTGGTGTCTTCGCAGCCGACAATGTAAGTGTTGGTTTGCAAGGGCCCAAGCACTAATGTTTTTATAATCATAAATTTAACCGCCTATATATTTTAATAAATCCAGGCCACCCAGGCCGGTTGTTAAAATAACCAAAATTAAAATGGATGGTAACAAATTGCTCACTTTCAACTTTTTAATATCCAGTAAGCCAATTCCCAGCCCCAAAATCATTACCCCGCCCAGAGCCGTCAGTTGATCAATCAGGTAAGGCGAAAAAATATCCTGGGCAAAAAAAGCCGCAAGGGTAATCCCGTACTGAAAAATAAACAGGGGAATCACACTGAAGAGAACTCCAAAACCCAGACTCGATGCCAGACTAACCGAAACAAAACCATCAAGAATGGCCTTTGTCATCAAAAGGGATGAATCCTGACGTAAACCCTCATCAATAGCCCCGACCAAAGTCATGGAACCCACACAAAAAAGCAAAAAAGCCGACAACAAACCTTGGGAAAAGCGGCCCTTATCAGTTTTAAAAAGTGAAGCCAGCTTATCACTCATTGCCTCAAGCCAGGCCTCAAAACCCGCTAACTCTCCCAAAAAGCCCCCCACAATAAGGCTGAAAATAACAACAAGAGGGTTGCGCACCTTAATCACCATATTCACAGCAATCATCAGTGTAAATAGGCCAATTGCCTGAAAAAGGATTTTTTTATACTTCTCGGGAATCCCCTTGTGAAGCAATAACCCAAAAAGGCTCCCCAGCAAAACCGTAGACACATTAATAATTGTTCCCAGAGGAAAAGGCATCATCGAGCCCTCAAAAAGGCCCCACCTCCTGCTTCATATTTTCTCAACACCCGGCAAATCAGCCACAGAGCCCCATTAGTATAGGCACTCCAGGGAGTTATATCAACCGCTTTATTTTGCCCCTGCTAATTCATCAAGCTGTAAAAAAAGAACTTCCATCCAGACTTAGCAAGAATTAAACAAAGGGGAAGATACCCTTTTATATCATAAAAGTACGTCAAATAGCAAACCATCATTTGGTAAAATTAATACAATTTACAGGGCGATCCAAAGGGATGGGCGTTACCTGTCACCGCGACTCCCAAAAAATCTCTTTTTATTTTTATCAGAACCTTATGCCCTAAAACAAAGGCTGCGGCGCCAGGCCGTGCTTTACGGGGCTCCGCCTTGCTGCGACCAGAAAGTACGCTGAAAACGCGCCCTTTCTGTTGGCCGCGCTGGTTTTGAAAAACCAGCTTGCCCCCCTCCAATCACTAACGCGCTTCACCCCAAAACTTAACATCAAGCTAAAGCAATGCCTTTACTCACTGCCTGTAAACACCGGCAACACTCACATATCATACTTATAGCATACTCAAAGCTTTATTAATCGCGAAAAGAATACGCCAAAAAGCATTTACAATAAGCTTTGGCATTCTCTCTATACTTTACCCTATATTTTTTTCAAAACCCCGGCTTTTAGAAAGCCATAAAACTCCCCAATTACTAAAGCAAAGGCCACGAGTAAAATGAACACCTTCATTGACCATCATGGGGAAATTGGGCTATTCTGTTGCTATGAAACAATTACCCTATTTACTTGCAAGCGACGCCGAGGGAAACCTCTTTGAAATACCCGAACTGCGAATGGCCGGAATGAACGGCCCCCACATTGAAAAAATAGCTAGCTCAGACTTAATCGAATTGCCCTATGGCAGCAATTTATATCATTTGCCTAAACGCTATCCTGTGGGCTTTGACCCAAAAAAAAACACCTTTGTTACTCTGACAGAATACAAAGGAGAAGCGGTTTTCGCTGCCGCGGCTTTTATGGCGCCCGCTTATTTGCAAAAATCCCGAAGCGCTTTCAAAGCCCAAACTGACGCGCCCCGGCTGCCTTTATTCAGCTACACCGCGGTTGGCTGGATGAACGATCAGTTTTACGTGCCCGCCATTCGAACCGACAAAGACCCTCGTCAAGACTTGATCCACTTTGACTGTGAGCTTATCGAGGAAAAAGCCTTGGCAATGTCAAAACAATTCCCCAAAAACAGGCTAATCCAGCATATAATTGAAAAATGCGTGCTCACCTACGGCTGCCCGGCAGCCAGAAACATGGTGCTGGAGCGCTGGGAAGCCCCGGCCCCCAGCAGTCAAAGCTGTAATGCCTCCTGCCTGGGGTGCATTTCCTTTCAAAACGCTGAAAGCTGTGTTCCAGCCACACAAAACCGTCTGGATTTCACACCCAGTGCCGAAGAGATCATTGAGCTGGGAGTCCTCCATTTGGAACGCGCGCCGCGGCCGATTTACAGTTTTGGACAGGGCTGTGAGGGCGAACCTATTCTCAACGGAGAATTGCTTGAGGAAGCCATTGGGGGAATTAGAAAGCGCACACAAAAAGGCATCATTAACCTGAACAGTAATGCCAGCCGGCCCGATACCCTGGAAAAGCTTTACCAAGCAGGATTAGACAGCATCAGGGTCAGTCTTAATTCCGCCCAAAAAGAGTACTACCATAAATATTATCGGCCGCGGGGTTATGGATTTGAAGATGTGTGTCAAAGCTTGCAAGTAACCCGTGATTTTAACAAATGGTCCTCACTGAATTATTTGATTTTTCCCGGTTTGACTGACCAAAAAGCCGAATGGCAGGCCCTGGACACCCTTCTCAAGGCATATAAAGTGAATATGATCCAGACTCGGAATCTCAATATTGACCCCGACTGGTATATAGAGGAAATGGGAATCGGCGGACAGGAACCAGGAATGGGAATCAATCAATGGATAACTCAGGTTAAAAGCTCCACACCCTGGGTCAAACTGGGTTATTTTAATCCGCCCAAAGAGGAAATGCAACAGCAATTCTACCTATGAATAAACTCCCTGTTTTTTTCTGACAGAACTTATTGTTTTAAACACACTCGGGTTAAAAGGCATGGCTTAATGGGTCACAGACACATATTAATCAACAGATTCGCAGTATTCTCTGACACTCCTCCAGAAAATACCCTTAAAGCATTGGTCAAGAGGCTTTAGCGAACGGCCAGCCATACGTTTTTCAAGGGCATCCAGATCATAACCCTGTTGTAATACCTGAAAATGACGAGAGACCAAGGCCTTTTGGGGGCATCCATAAACACATTGAAAGCACATAATGCATTGATCCAAAAACCGGGGCTTTTTATTTTCAATAACAATGTTTTCGAGGGCGCAATGGCGAGCACACCAGCCGCAGCCATTGCAAGTATCAGCTATTTTTATGGTTTTTACAAAGCCGGAGCAATGCTTTTTTTCCATTAAAGAAATCCAGCGTTGAAATAAACCTTTTTTTTCAGAAAGCAAACTCTGCTTGCCCTTACAAATATCATCAAGGATCTTTTTGATTTTAAATGGCAATATTTTCAGTAAAGCTATGGCTCCATCATCGCAGGGAGTCACAAGCCAATTACTGGGCATAATGAGCATTTTTTCATAAAAAATCGCGAAACCGCGATTCTCAAGAGCCTCTTTGATTTCACTCCGGGTTCCGATATTGGGCCAACCAGAGCCGCCACCTGAAACAGAAACAACAATGGCCCTTAGACCACTTCCCTCTTGTCTATCAATCCAGCGATAGACAATTTCTGGAGCATCAAAAGCATGAACAGGATACAATAAAAAAACAAAGTCAAGAATATGGGTCTCAGCAGAACAGGGCTCCTGATCCTGCTTTAACAAATCTACCCTAATTTCCTCTATCACACACTTATCATTCCTGTGGAGGCACTGTTTTTGCAATTCCATGGCAACCCGACGCACACCGCCTGTACCGGAAAAAAAGACAATCTTGATTAAAAGATTTTTCTCATTCATAATTACCTATTTGGCAAAGGCCTGCAATAAAGGCAGCTGAATCAAGGCCTTTACATCATCCTATATTCCAGAGTGAATTGTGATAATTTATTGAAATATTTAGAACTAAGAAAGTACAATTTTTAAAATCGTCTTTTCTGTTTCTCGATAATGTAAAAAATTACTATTTTAGAACAGAAAGAAGAATCATCTTTCATATCAAAAGAATAGGCCCTTTTTATAAAGAGATCAACAACAAAAATCGCTTTTTCCATTCATTTTTAGAATGAAGAGCAAGGGTTTGGCAAAGAACAGATTCCCGGTAGTAACTCTTAAGGAATTTCAGCCTGGGCTTTTAGAAAATGTTTTCCTCAAAATCATTTTCTGGTCAGAATGCGGCCAGGCTCCCGATTAAAATACCAAACAAATGAAAATAAAATATGTCGTATTTGTTTAGCTGATTTAATTTTATGCTTCTAATGCGTTAGGGATAGGAGGCATGGCTTACAATTTTTTCAAAAATTGTAAGCCA
>JAFGWI010000130.1 GCA_016937215.1 Spirochaetales bacterium
GCGTTTTCTGCCGGATAATTTCCGGCAGAAAACCTTCGGAGCGACAGCGGAGTGCCGGATAGCCCGACCTGCCGGAGGCGGGTAACGTCCAGAAAGCATGTAAGCTAAACAAATACAAAAGCGGTTTTAAACATGATGACGGTCAATGTAATCTTTCAGAATCGCCTTGTCACCTTCTGTCATTTCCACAAAGCGAATTCCATTATCATAGCCCTTGGAACTGGCAATTGAAAAGCTCTCGGTCCACATCACCTTGCCCACAGCCTTTATCTCCTGGCCAGTATCGCGCAGCTTAAAATGAAGATCAATATTAATATTTTGGGGCAAAGGCAGGTAAGTGATAATGCATATTCCCCCAAGACTGATATCTTTGGCCCTGGATTTATTGTTCTCTATGGTTATTTCAGGATTTATTCCCTGATAATCATTAAAGGAATTATGATTAATATGGAATTCAACATCACAGGATGAAGAAATTCGCGGGAATTGCCTTGCCAGGTCTTCTTTCATTCTACCAACCTTAAAATACTTTTGTATCCATTTACAATGTAAATTCCCCAATGTCCAAAAGTCAAGAAAATATATACACAGGAGAACCGGGGGTAATAAGCCTGACACTCACAATTAAGCGACAACACTAGTTTACATCATGCAAATCCATGACAAATTAGTTTTTGCGGACTTTTCCCGCGCCTTACATTCCTCCAGTTTTGCCCAAGTCTTGTGAAAAACATCCCTTTTGGGGATTATATTGTCAAAGCATTTTTCAATTTTTTTTTCGGGACCTAGCATCTCTGATCTGAGAAATAGAGCCTGCATCAGACAAAGGCGCTGGAGAACCGATCAGCTGAAAAGCCCCCCAGTAAGCCGGGTGAAGATTCCTGTGCCCAGCCATCAAAAAAAGCTGGGCTTCTCTCAAGGCCGCGTCCTTGGATTTCCCTTCTTTCAAGGATAGATAGAATTTTTCCATAAAACCGCTGGTCAACTTGTCTTCCACACGCCAGAAGCTTACCACAAGGGCATGTGCCCCGGCATACAGAACCCCCCGCAGTAATCCAAGGATTTCCTCGCCACCACCGACCACGGTTTTGCCCGATTCACAGGCGCTCAAGGTCACCAGTTCGTAATCCAGATTCTGCTGCAACAAATCATCAGCATAAAGATAGCCATCCTCCAGCAAGATACAGGACAGATTGGGCTGATCAGGACGATGCCAACCATGGGCCGCGATATGTAAAATCTGTACCGGTTCCCCGGAAATTTTTTCCCGAAGGGCTGCCTTATCCATGAAGATTTCGCATGCAAACAAAGGAGAAAGCAATTCCGCTTCTCGCAGAACATTGGGCAGAATGCCTCCATTGGAATGGGCCAAAATTTTCATCCCTGCTTTTTTAGCCCTCCTTTCACGGGTCAGCATGCTGGCTGCCGGCAAAAGGGTAATTTTTTTATGCTCAATAAAAAACTTCTCACCATTATAAAGCACATTAAAGGGAACATAGTGAAGAAAACCATAGGGAACGATGATCACTTTTTCATATTTTTCAAAAAAAGGAATAACCGGTTCAAAAAGGGCCCTATAGAGTTTTTCACCAACAGACCTAAAAAAACGGTTAAGGTTCTGACAAATCGGTGAATTAAAATCTTCATGAATGGCAAAATCGATATTATGATACAGGTTTTCCAGATATTTATTTATTTTTTCAACGCTTTCCTGAAGAGGAAAAACCTTTATACTGGAACGGGACACCTTGAATAACCATAATCGGTTTTGGAATATATAAAATTCCAAAAGCAGAGTATCCTGAGCAAGATTTTTCTGTATCTGCTTGAGTTTACAAGCTTTAACATGCTGATAATGGGTGTTCTTGGCATTGATCAAATATAGCTTTTCAGTTATATGGCGGATTTCTTTTTCATGGGCCTTCAATTTTTGCCGCACTTCGATTTGATTGATTCCCCCTACTTCGTCCCGGACAAAGCCAGGCTGTTGATAATTATCCAGGCCAAAGTATTCGGAGCGGAGATAATTCAAGCGCTTCAACAATTCGCGCGAATCAGGATCCTGGTCTGACCAGTAAAGCCGCGGACGATTCATCAAATATCCCATAATGACCATGCCTTTGGACAGCTCCAATTGATTGAAAGCCCTCAGGACATTCTCCTGAATCAAAAGCATCTCCATAAGCTCATCACCGGCACTGCTTTTATCTGCCAAAAAACCAGGCCTTAGCGTAATTGTCAAATTCTGTTGAAGGGTTATCAATAATTCCACTGCCCGTTGAAAAGCCTTTTGGCTTTTGGAAAAACAGCCCATTCCTCGATAGCTTTTCCCCAGTAACTGGTACGCCCTGTACTGAAATTGGATGATTTTCTTTTCTTTGCCAAATTTCAATACTTGCCGGCTGCTTTTTTGGGCTTTCCGAAATTCGCCTTGCCCAAGATACACTTCTGCCATTAATTGATGAGCCTGGGCTAAACCAATCGATTGATTCTCATTTCTGAAGAATTCGGCCGAAGATTGGGCCAATGCCAAAACTTCATCAAATTTCTGCTGCTTTAGTAAAACCTCACCCAGCAGTAATTCCGATTGCCGCAGCCAGGACTCACTCTGGGCCAATGCATAGCTTAAAACGGCTTTGTGCAGGCTCTGGGCAGCTTCATCAAACATTCCCAGCTTGGCCTGGGCCGTTCCCAGAAGGCGAAGGCCGTGAGCCTGGTGCTGCTTGTTTTTTTCACCCAAGTCACATATCTCATCCAATACTTCTGCGGCAAGATCCAAAGCCTCCTGATCACGGCCCAGATTCAAATAACATTCAATTACCATGGTTTTGAATCGAGCCCGATTCAAGCTGTTGTCACTGGTTGTATCGGCAAGAATGGCATATAAGAGTTCCAAAGCCCGATTATAATTACCACGCATATACTCAATCATGGCAAGGGAAAGATCAATATGCCGAAGGATTTCGCTTTTTTTAAGGCGTTCCAGAATTCCTCTGGCCTTGGTGAAATAATTAAGCGCTTCAAAGAATTCACCCAGGTAAAGATGAGCAGCCGCCCCGTTAATAAAAAGGTAGCCAATATCCTGCTCTGCCTGTTCGCCAAGCCCCAAAGCTATGTGCCGGGCCGAATGAAAATACTCAAGACATTCGCGATAATGACCTTTCTCACCTAATAACCTCATAGTGTTCAAGGCCAGACGCACAAAATACACATTTTCGTCATAGCGCCTGAAAATTTCAAGAGCACGGCGAGCTTCATCAAGGGTCTGATCAATCGCTTCCATTTCAATACAAATAGCCACACGGCCGATCACGCTTCTGGCCCAGCCGATTAGATTCCCTTCCTTCAAAAAAAGCGCGGCACCCTGATTTTGAATTTCCCAGGCTTTTTCTAGCTCCTTCATTCCAAGGGCGTAGGAATCGCCCAAGGCCATCATACCCAGAGCCACTTGATTATTATCATGACGCCACTGCCCCAGACAAATGATGGCTTCAGCATAACGAATCGACTCTGTATTGTTTTTCCAACGAAAAAAATCCACCTTGTTTTTAAGAAAAGCAATTACCATATCAGACAAAGCATCATTATTCATGGGATCATCAACAACAAGGGTCTTTGCCAGTTCTTCGGCAAAATCTTCAACCTGTTTCAGGGAATAGCTTTCACGCTTTGATTCCGAGTATTTATAAATCTGAATATTCCTTAGCTGATCATAAAAGCCATAGCAACGTTCAGAATCAATTTCCCAAAACCGCGCGATATTATTCTTTAACTGTGAAACCTGATTAGGTGAATCATAGGATTCTTTCAGGTCTGTTTTAACAGGTTTTTTACTTTTTTCGCGATTTACAAACATGATATTCCCGCCCCCAAACAACCCTGAATTCCGATGCCACTAAGAAGCGGTTTCAACCAAAGCCGAGCATAATAAAACTGAAACAATCTTCATATCCCCATTTTAAAACAAGAATTTCATTAATCACAATGATATTGCTTAAAAAAAAGATTTTCAAATCTTAGTCATTATCCCACATTCCACAGCTCATTGAGCTAATTTCTTAGTTTATTAAAAGTCAAGAAATTACTATTATGATGAGGAAAGCGGAATTATTACCCTAAAATGACTTTATTCATAATCCCTTTCACATATATTACCTGAATTTACGCGTTATGGCTACTCATAGGTCTAATCATTGAAGGGAAATTAAGGGATTCCTTACAATTTAGAAGGGAGATTAAAAATATTTGTATATGTTCAAGCTCATGATTTTTGGGCGTTGCCTGCTTTCATTCCATTCCAGCAGGCCGGGCTATGCGGCACTCCGCTATCGCTTCGAAGGTTTTTTACCGGAAAAAATCCGGTAAAAAACGCTTTGGTTGACAATTTTTGAAAAAATTGTCAACCATGCCTTCTATCCCTAACGCATTAGAAGCATAAAATTAAATCAGCTAAACAAATACAAATATTTAGTTCTTTAACAGTGAAGCTTTACCCTATGGCAAGAGTGATTGAGTTGTTAGATATACAAACCACACATCAAGGGATTTACACATTATCTATCAGATAACCGCCATCAACAGCCAAAGAAACCCCGGTAACAAAACCTGAAGCCCTGTCACTGCATAAATATACCGCCGCGCCGGCGAGTTCCGAAACATCACCAAAGCGCCGAAAGGGCGTGCGGCTAATAATGTTTTTACCGCGTTCTGTCAGTTCGCCGGTTTCTTCGTTTTGTATCAACAAAGCCTTGTTCTGCTTTCCAATAAAAAAACCCGGCGCGATGGCGTTCACTCGGATTCCATGCGCGGCCAGTTCATTAGCTGTTGCCATGGTCAGATTCAAAACGCCAGCCTTGGCCGCGTCGTAGGCCCAAACACCTGTCAGGGGATTATAAGAAGCCATACTCGTCATATTGATGATCGCGCCCTTTATGCCATGTTCAATCCAGTATTTTGCCACAACTTTAGTAGGTACCACCAGTCCGGCGATCAAATTCAATTTTAATATCGATTCAAAAGCTTGGATATCAGTTTCTATATATTTAGTTTTACCACGGTTTCCGCCAGCCGCGTTTATTAAAACATTGGGTTTGCCAAAGGCCTTTTCTGTTTCCTGAATAGCTCTTTCAACCGAGGCTTCATCAGCAGCGTCAGCAACTACACCAAAAACATTATCAATCAATGGGGTTTCTGACCGAATATTATCCTTCTGGCGATCAATATTTTCCTGCTTCCTGTCCAAAAGGGCGATTCTGGCACCAGCTTTGAGAAAGGCCACAGAAAACGCACCGGCAATCACTCCCCCGCCGCCGGTTATGATGATAACCTTATCCTTCAGTCCAAATATATCTTCAACAAAACTCATTTTTACTCCTCATCAATAGTTGTACATCAGAGCTAATTGCAAAAGTCCTGAGATTTGCAATTAGCAGGCAGCTATAATTTAATAACTGATTATCCGGCAATAAGATAACTTATTCGAAATTTTTATGCTTCCTGCAAAACTTCAGTTTTGCAAGAGCCTCATCATTCTGTTTAAATAAAATATTTCGAAAAACGCGTGAACAGGGGTAAGCCATCTTTCATCAAAGGCTGAACCTCACCCATAACCAAAGGACGCGCATATTCAATAAATTTTTCATTCACAAAAAAACCATCATCACTGATCCATTCTTTAGGTAAAAATTTTTCACCATTAGCCACGTCAGAGAGCTTCGCCAGGCCTGTTCCACACACATAGGGCTCCTGGCTAACGCGTTCCAGTGTCACCATCTTTCCAGTTACTCCCTGGACCGCCAGTTGAACCGCTTTTTGCCCAACCAGATAAGCCTCTTTTGAATCTGTAAGCGAAGCAAAATGAATACCATTCCGCTGAATTGTCGAGGGAATGGCAAAACGTGCTTTCACCTTGATTTCATGTTCGATGAGTTCCTTTATAAAATTGGCTGCTCCTCCCAATTGAGTATGCCCAAAAGCGTCTTTGGCAAAATCGCCTTTTTGTTCGGCTATATAGCTTCCATCGGAATTTCTGGTTCCCTCGGAAACCACAATCACAGCCCGGCCAATCCTTTTTAAATAATATTCCACCTTGGCAGCAAAGCGGTCTCGATCAAAGGGCACTTCGGGTAATAAAATGATATGGGGAGCATCCTCCTCACTTCGTCTGGCCAATGCCGTGCCCGCGGCAATCCACCCCGCGTTCCTGCCCATGGCCTCTATCACATTCACCGTATCGGCTGTGTACATTGCTTCAGTGTCTCGGCCAGCTTCCATGGTCATAGTCGCCAGATACTTGATAACACTGCCATATCCGGGACAATGATCGGTAAAGGCAAGGTCATTATCAATGGTTTTAGGCACTCCCACGGCCCTCATCTCATAACCGGTTTCCTCAGCAAGCTTCCAAACCTTGTCAGCCGTGTCCTGGGAATCATTCCCCCCAATATAAAAAAAATAACGAATGTTATGTTTTTTAAAAACCTCCACAATGCGCGCGTAATCTTCATCTTTTTTTACTTTGTAGCGGCACGATCCCAAAGCCGAGGAAGGTGAGGTTTTCAATCCTTCAATCGCGGCTGAATCCTCTTTACCCATATCAAACAAACGCTCATTCAATACGCCCAATATTCCATTATGCGCCGCGTACACATTTTCTATAGCCGATTGTTTCATCGCCTCCTGAATAACACCGCAGGCACTGGCATTAATCACAGCCGTAGGTCCGCCGCTTTGTGCCACCACACAATTACCTTTCATACTTACTCCTCCAAAAAAATAGGAATCGCCCTTCCAAAAATCAGCTGAGAGGCTTTTACAAAAACCCCAATTTATCCTTTAAAAATCACCTTGCCATTGCTTAAAACCAGAGCATACCAATTTCTGTAAAAAGTTCCTTACATAAATACAAACCAAATATATAACGAATCAACACATATTGGTTTTCAGAATAAATCCATGGCCATCTATATCAGATGGAAGCGAGAAAAAATACAAAACAACAGAGAACTAAAGCCTAAGAATTATCAAGCCTCATTGACCAGCCACAACCACTTCAATACCCGAATTCCGCAAAGTATCAATCCCGTCAAAGGACCTATCGGTAATCAACACGTCAATGTCATCAGCCTTGGCAAAAATCGAAAAAGCGGAATTACCAATCTTTGTAATATCCGACAAAATAATTCTACGTTGAGAAGATTCTATAACCGCTTTTTTGAATTGCGCCTCAATCATATTTTGTGAGGAGAAGATTCCGTTAAGAGAAATTCCCGAAGCCCCGATGAAGCAGGTCTGAATCTGGAAATTACTCAAGGCACTCACCGCAATAGGCCCGATAAATGACCGGGCTTCAGTCCGTAAGGTTCCGCCCAAGGTACATAAGGATATTTGTGGATAATTGGCTAATTCAATCATCACATCCAGGGAATTGGTTAGAACATGAAGACTCATGTCCCTTATTTCGTGAATTAACTGAAGACAGGTACTGCCCGAATCTATATAAATGGTATCATCTTCCTTGATGAATTCTCTGGCCACTTTGGCAATACTTTTTTTCTGATCCAGAGATTCCAGTTTACGTCTGCTTAAAGGGCTGTGCTTTTCAGCATCTTCAGCCAAGACCGCTCCGCCGTGGGTTCTGACCAACTTTCCCTGTGATTCCAGAAAAGACAAATCTTTACGAATAGTAACTTCAGAGACTTTTAATCTCTCGGTTAATACCTGAACACTAACTTTTTTCAGCTTTGTCAGAATCTTGATAATCTCCTCATAGCGTTCATTATAAGCCATTATCTTTTCTTACCCTTTCTTAACTGCCAGATTATCGAAATAAAACGAAACTGTCAATGTGATTTTGAACCATATTCAGAATTTGAGCACAAAGGCAGGCACAAAACAAGTAGTAAAGTGTTTTATTATTGTTAATATTGAATAATAATTCAATTCACCCGTCTGCTAAGCTGCTGTCCACAAATCGGGCACAGATATTGACAGGCTCCGTCAATTGGCTTATTCTATTTTCATTTATTTTCGTATGATTGCGTTTTAAGAAAGGTAAGTACTATGCAGGATCCCACACACAAATTAAAGGACCTGAAACCCGAACAGGATTTTTTTGTCGGAATTGATTCAGACGGTTGCGTTTTTGACTCCATGGAGATCAAACATAAAGAATGCTTCTGCCCAAACTTTATCAATCATTTTGAGCTTCAACCGGTTTCAAAATTCGCGAGAGAAGCCTGGGACTTTGTTAATCTTTATTCAAAAACACGAGGGGTTAACCGATTCCAGGCTCTTATCCATGCTCTGGATCTGCTCCGGGTCAGAAAAGAAGTGCTTGACAGAGGGGCAAATATTCCGGAACTCCAGGGGGTCAGAGACTGGATCGCCCGGGAAACAAAACTAGGCAATCCCGCGCTTAAAAACGAAGTCGAAAAACACGCCCCCCATCCAGACCTGGTTTTAACCTACGCGTGGTCTTTTGATGTGAATGAGGCTGTAAAAAAAATTGTTCGAAATGTGCCCCCTTTTCCTTTAGTCAAGGAATGCCTTGAGAAAATAAATCAAAAAGCCGACTCTATCGTTGTTTCTCAGACTCCATTTGATACCCTTGAACGAGAATGGACAGAAAACAAAATTGATCATTTGGTACGATTAATTGCCGGGCAGGAAATGGGAACCAAAACAGAACACATCAGCCTGGCTGCCAAAGGCAAATATCCATCCCAAAGGATCTTGATGATAGGCGATGCGCCCGGCGACCTCAAAGCAGCAAGGGCTAATGAAGCATTATTCTACCCGATAATACCAGGGCGCGAAGAAGAATCCTGGAAAAGATTGACTGAAGAAGCCCTGGATAAATTTTTCAGCGAAAACTATGCCGGCGAATATGAAAACCAATTGGTTGAAAAATTCAACCAATGCCTCCCCGAACGTGCTCCATGGGAACCATGAGCTATGATTTATTTCAGCCAAGGCTCAGCTGACACGGAAATTTCCAAAAACGAATTAAAAACAGCTCTATTTTCAACTTTAGCTACATTAGGGCCAAAAAAAAAGGTCCTGATTCTGCCGCCCGACTTTACACGTTTTCATTCCCAAGCCGGAAAAATCACCGAATTAGCCTGGGAATATTATCAAGACACTATCACCGATATTTTGCCTGCCCTGGGCACCCATGTTCCCATGACCAGCGGGGAAATAAAAAAAATGTTCGGCTCTGTTCCCCAAAAACTTTTCAGGGTACATGACTGGCGGAATGATATAGTCACTCTCGGTGAAGTTCCTTCCGATTTTATAAAAGGAATTTCCGAAAATAAAATAAATTATTCCTGGCCAGCCCAGGTAAACCGCTTGTTGGTCAAAGGCAATTATGATCTTATACTGTCTATTGGCCAGGTTGTTCCCCATGAAGTTATTGGAATGGCCAATTTTAACAAAAACATCTTTATAGGCACAGGGGGCTGCGAAAGCATTAATAAAAGCCACTTCCTTGGCGCGGTTTACGGTATGGAACGCATCATGGGGCGCGCTGATACCCCTGTGCGCCAGGTACTAAATTATGCATCTGATCACTTTGCCCAAAAGCTTCCGATTGTTTATATTCAAACAGTGATAGCTAGCAATAGCAAGGGTGAATTGTCAATCAAGGGCCTTTTTATTGGCAACAGCAAAAAATGTTTTGAAGAAGCCTCTGAACTGTCCTTACAAGTGAATTTCAAAATGATGGAAAAACCGCTTAAAAAGATTGTTGTTTACCTGAATCCCGAGGAATTCAAAAGCACATGGCTTGGAAACAAAAGTATTTACCGAACCCGCATGGCCATGGCCGACCAAGGAGAACTCATTGTTTTGGCACCAGGGCTCAAAGAATTCGGAGAAGATAAAGAAATAGACCGATTAATCAGAAAATACGGTTATACCGGAACTGATAATATTTTGCGACTTGTCAATAAAAACGATGATTTGAAAAATAATCTCAGCGCGGCAGCACATCTTATTCACGGCTCATCGGAAAACCGCTTTAAAATTCGCTATTGCCCGGGGCACCTTGGCAAAAGAGAAATAGAATCGGTTAATTTTGATTATGCCGAGTTGGGCCCCATGCTGAAAAAATACAACCCGGACAAATTAAAAAACGGATACAATAAGCTGCCCAATGGAGAAGAGTTTTTCTTTATTTCCAATCCGGCCCTGGGCCTGTGGGCGCATAAAGACAGATTTCAATAAAAATATTCAGGAGGAAGGATCAATGGAAAAACAAGGAGATATTGCTGTTATCGGTTTGGCGGTAATGGGACAAAACCTTATTTTAAACATGAACGACAAAGGCTACACTGTTGTCGCCTATAACAGAACAACTTCAAAGGTTGATGATTTTTTAAACAATGCCGCAAAGGGCCGAGACACCATCATTGGTGTTCATTCGATCGAAGAAATGATAGCCAGACTCAAAAGCCCCCGCAAGATAATGCTCATGGTAAAGGCCGGCGAGGTGGTTGACAGCTTTATCGAATCCATCATAGCCCATCTTGAAAAAGGCGACCTGATTATTGACGGCGGTAATTCCCATTTCCCTGACACCATCAGAAGGACCCAGTACTTGCAGGAAACGGGAATTCTCTATATAGGCACCGGTGTTTCCGGCGGCGAAGAAGGCGCGAGACTTGGACCATCCATCATGCCAGGAGGAAATCCTGAAGCCTGGCCCCTGGTAAAAGATATTTTCCAGGCCATTTCAGCAAAAACAGAAGACGGCTCTCCCTGCTGCGAATGGGTAGGTGAAAACGGGGCCGGTCATTACGTAAAAATGGTGCACAACGGCATTGAATACGGCGACATGCAGCTCATATGCGAAGCTTACCAGCTGATGCACAAAATGCTGGGTTGCTCCTATGATGAAATGCACGAGGTTTTTGGCCAATGGAACAAGGGCGAACTGGACAGCTATTTGATTGAAATCACCCGGGACATCATGGGCTACAAAGATGAAAAGGGCGAAGTCCTGGTGGACAAGATTCTCGATACAGCCGGGCAAAAGGGCACAGGAAAATGGACAGGCGTGAGCTCTCTTGACCTTGGTATGCCGGTGACCCTCATAGGCGAAGCGGTTTACGCTCGCTGTTTATCTGCTTTAAAAAATGAACGTGTGGCTGCCTCAAAATTGATCAAGGGTAAAACCGAAACCTTCAAGGGCGACAAAAAGGCATTTATTGAAGATATACGTAAAGCCCTCCTGGCCTCCAAAATCGTATCCTATGCTCAAGGATACATGCTCATGAGGGAGGCAGCCAAGGAATACAAATGGAACCTTAACTACGGCGGCATTGCCTTGATGTGGCGCGGAGGCTGCATTATCCGGAGCGCGTTCCTGGGAAAAATCAAGGAAGCCTTTGACACAAACCCCGATCTCACCAATCTGCTCATGGATGATTATTTCAAAAAAGTGATTGAAGATTGCCAGACATCCTGGCGAAAGGTTGTGGCCGCAGCGGCCCTGAACGGGGTTCCCGTACCAGCTCTGTCAACCGCTTTATGCTTTTTTGACGGCTACAGAAGCGAAAGGCTTCCGGCCAACCTGCTCCAGGCCCAGCGAGATTATTTCGGCGCCCACACCTACGAACGAACAGATAAAGCTCGTGGAGAATTTTTTCACACCAACTGGACAGGAACTGGCGGCGACGTGGCATCCGGGACTTATAATGCTTAATTAAGGCTGATGATTTTATAATCGTTGTCAGCTGCAAAAACCTGGAAACCATGCCTAATTACTATCAAAAGGCCGGGAAATTTTGAGTCAATATAGATTTTCCGGCCTTTTTTTGAGCGAAACCGGTTTACGGTTCGAATCAACCACAACCTGTACCGCATGTAGCTTTTTCTGTTGTCAAAAAGTGATTCTTTGATAATTATTCCCCGCGTTAGGGATTGGAAGGGGGCTGGGCCAATTTTTCAAAATTGGCGCGGCCACCAAAAAGGCGGCGATAAGCCGACGCCTTTTTGGTCGAAGGCGAAAACCGGAGCCCTGCAAAGCCCGGCCCCGGCCACGCGATTTAACAAACTTATTGCCTTGATCAAAACACTGGCCGGGCAACGCCCCAAAAAACCTAATCCACCTGGACGTAACGTCGCATCCAGCGGGTATCCATGTTCAATACCGCGCCGATCATGGTTCCAAACAAGGTGGAACTCAGCGAAATAAATATGATGGTTTTAAAAATATTATGAAAAACAAAATAGTTTTGAATATGGAGCGAGTTTGTACTAAAACAAAAAAGGATAAGGGCGTTTACAACAAAAAGGAAAAGCCACCAATGAAAGGTTTTCATGCGTTTCACTTTTCGGCGGGTCTGATTCAACACCACCTCTGCCACATTCATTCTGTCCAGATAACGGGCAATCGCGGCATCATCCTCGCCGGGAAACTCAATACTCCGCAACACTGAATTCAATCTACCTCTCTCCATAGGCCCACCTGTCCTTGTAAAAATAATTTATCTTTTCAACACTCAAGTGTTCTTTAATCATTTTTTTTGCCCTGAAAACATAGGATTTAACCGTATTAAGGGGCATTTCCAGAATTTCCGAAATCTCCATATAGGGCAAGCCGTCAAAATAGTGCATGCGAATCACAATATTATAAATATCGGGCAATTTTTTAAGAGCATTCTGGGTCTGCTCTTTCAGCTCCTTTTTAGAAAGCAGATTTTCCGGCGACTGGCTGCTATCGGCCACATCATTTTCATCGGGAAAATCCTGCCCCAAAAGCAGTTCCTTGCGGTTCAAATAATACTTGCTCACCGCGTGGTTGTAAGCCACACGGTAAAGCCAGGCCACAAAGCTGCTTTTACCGGAAAAAGTGGACAATTTTTCCATGACCTTTAAAAAAACCTCCTGAGTGAAATCCTCAGCTTGCTCGAAATTATGAAAAAATTTCTGGCCCAGCAAAAAAACCTTTTTCTGGTGACGCTTGATAATCTCCTCAAAGGCTTTCAGGCTCCCTCTCAGGCATTGGGCAATCAGTTTTTCGTCCTTATCTTTTAGCCTTACCATCTTCTTCCCTCTTGTTTAGAGTGATAATAAGAATATAACAAATTATGCCCAGGCCTGTCGCGGCAGGCAAAATCCCGCCAAGCAGGGTATCACTAAAACCATCCTTGATCGCGAAAAAAACCGTCAAAGTAATGCCGATAAAAGTAGACAGCAAACCAATAAGAAGGATTTTCTCATTGATTTTTCTGGGCGGAAGGTTTCCCGATTTCTCAAAAATAACCATCCTTTGTTTGTGGTCCAGTATCACCACAATAATGGTCAAAACGCCTATAACCACAACACTGATAATAGGCAAAAGCGCCAATAAAACCTGGGCAGCATCATTCAAAACATTAGTGCCGGCATTCACCCCGGATTGCAGAAGCATAAAACATTCCTCCTGATTAACTTTCTTTATTCAATTTAAATACTAAGGGATTCTAACATAAAATACCCGCGAATTGAAGTGTAAAAAATCGGGAAAAATGAATATTTCTTGCTCCGCGCAAAGGAAAAACCACAGGATTTAAGCCAAAATCTTGCATAATAATAGAATTCCCGAAGATTTTTCATTTTGGGCGTTTCCTGCCCTCCCTCCGGTCCGGCAGGCCGGGCTTTGCGGGGCTCCGCTTCGCTTCGAAGTTTTGTCCGCTGAAAACGCGGACAAAAGCTTTTCGTCGGTTTTTTGAAAAAAACCTCCTCACCCCTCCAATCCCTAACGCGGTGAAACCAAAAGCCTGATACACCCAACGGGCTTATCCTGTAAAAAAAGTCACTCTTTTTAGCAACCTTTTCAGCCATAGCCAGTCAATGGATAATAAAGCCAAGGCTGGTTTTTAAAACAAGACCCAATCACCTTGACAAGGAGAAAAGTCATGAATTTTAAAAAAGATAATCAGTCAGTTTTTAAATGCCCCCATTGTGGAATGATTTTAAAAACCCGGACTACCTCAAAGGAAAATACCGGTGTTTGTTTGAGCTGCCAGTCTAAAATCCTCATAAGCTCGATTACCACAGGATAAAACCTCATATTTTAATCAAACTGACAAAAAGAATTCTCAATACAAAACAGAGGGGAAAAAAAGTAAGCTTTTTCCCCAAAAAAAACGTATTATATGAATTATTTTGCTTGACTTTTATAAACAGGAAAGCTATTCTAAGTTAATAACTTGAGCGAGTATAGTTATTTTTAATTTTTTGATTAACAGCCACTTAGAATTTTCGAGATAAAGCTTCAAACTTCCTTTTCGTGATTCTGTTTTTGTTCTTTCCTTAAAAATTAATTGTATTCCTCTATTAAATTTCTTACTAATCAGAGAAGACTCAGATTAAAGGATTATTTTTATGGCAAAAAAGATTTATGTAGGTAATTTAAATTACGCTACACAGGAAGAACACCTCAGAGAGGCCTTCGAACAGTACGGAACCGTTAATTCTGTATCCATTATTTATGACAGAATGACTAACCGTTCAAAAGGTTTTGGTTTTGTTGAAATGGAAGAATCTGATGCTGCAACCGCGGCAATCTCATCCTTAAACGGATCAGAGCTTAACAATCGTGACATGCGGGTCAGTGAAGCAAAAGAACGCGCACCAAGGCAACAACGATATAGTAATAATTATTAAAACAGGAAGACCGGGAAACCGGTCTTTTTTTTTATTCTTAAAACAGAGTGGAAAGAGAGAAAATTGGGAAGAAATCAGTATAATTTTGAAAAACGACAACGAGAAATAAACAAGAAGAAGAAAAAAGAGGCAAAACGCTTGAAAAAAGCCAATGCCGATGATTCTGCGGAAAATCAGCGACTTATCAATGAATATCTGCAGCAACCAATACCCGAAGAAGAAACAAAAACAGATTCAGCCGAATCAAGCGATTCATCTGAACAAAGATTAGCTGCCGAAGACGCGGAATAAACAGAAGAACCGGGGAGCTTGTTGAACAAGCTCAAAAAACGACATTGTTGCCCATAAATAACACCTATAGATTCTTTTAGACTCACTAGGCAAGTTGAAATACTTCTTAATTATGGCCGCGCAACAAATTCAGCATGGATCATCACTATTCCATAGTCCTGGTCGCGTCTTCAAACAAAACTTCGGAATCTTTAAAAATCCCATTCAAATACAGCACCTCGGGTCGGTATTCATAATGAATGGCATCAAAATACATCCATTTACCACCCCATACAAATCCATGGTTTTCAAAAACATCGATAAATTTTTGAGGGGGCGAATACCGGTCTTCCGCTGGAATGGAGTACCATTCCAAGGATTTTATCCAATACCAATAAGCCGGCTTTTTTTCAGGATTCCTTGTGACAATATCCAGGGCAATGCCATAGGAATGAAAACTCAGGGATCTTGTCCCGGCGATTCTTCGGTAATTATAGGCAGCGGCTGAGCTTATATCACCAATAAAATCGGCCAATTCCTTGTCTGTTTTGGCCATCTCCAAAAGCTCCATTTCAATGGAAGCAAAATCCTCCAGCAAACGCCAGTGGACCTCAATCCTGTGGCCCAGAAACAGCATGCTTTTCATATTATCCCAGGCACTCTTTTCATCATAGGCCTCCCAAAGGGCATTAAAAAAACCAGGATGCCTTGTAGGCGGATTCCTGTCACGCTCACGGGAGTTGTCACGTATCCTTTCCTTTTCTTCATCAGAGAGTTCTTTATAACGAAGAGGCCCGAGGTAATAATTATAAATGGAAAAAGCTGTGTACTTACCCTCTTCAGCAAGCAAATCTTCACGGAGCAATTTCCCTTTGGCGTAATAATACCATTCTTCACCGATCAAGACAGCATAATCTCCATGCCTTTCTTCAAGCCGGGAAATCCGAGAGGGATACCCCTTTAAAAAGGCCTCCATGATTTTACGGCCCTCTTCTTTTTCGACCAATACACCAGCCTCCAGGATCTGACTATCAAGGTCAGCATCCTGGCCATTTGCCGAATCATCAGCCCAAATACTCACAATCATTAAAAAACAAAGAACAAAAATAACTCGATTCATAAACATCCTAATTTATAACTATAGATAAAAAAGACAATTTTGCCAAATATTTATTGTAAAACCAAGGCAAAAGAGCTTTCTCATTATAAGATACTACAATTCCGGCATTGTTGTTCAGAAATTCCAGAACAAAAGAAGCTCTTGTAAAACCAAAATTTTTCAAAAATCATAAAAATCACAAATATGTTAATTTATTACCCAATAATAAGTTATAATTTAACAGCGGCCTGCAAATTGCTGATATCAGAAGTTTTGCATTTAGCTCATAAAATTTTTTTAATAGGATATTTTATTTCTGTTGAAATGTGGTATAATTAATGCTTACAAACAGGAGGCTCTTTCAAAACTGAGGTTTTGAAATAATCATGAAAATTACAATAAGTTATTTTATTTCCGGATATTAAGTTATTTATATATTGCTGCCGGCTAATTGCAAATATCAGGGCTTTTGCAATTAGCTCACAGGATTATTTAAAAATGGAGAACAATATGAAAAAAAAGATTTTTTTACCAATTCTTACAGCCATTTTAGCAACAAACTTTTCTTGCGAACTGGCCAATGTCTACCGTCCCACAGAAGTAGAATCCGCCAATATTCTTGAAAGTGTGCAGAAAATTTTTTTACCAGTTGCCTATGAACAAAAAATTTTTGGAAGCAAGTATACAGTTATCGAAAATATTGATACAACAAGCAATAATGGCTTAAAAATCTCAGGCACATACAAGGGAGGCACTGAACCTGCCAAAGATGATGAATACGTGGCTATTCTGGACATCACTGTAACAGCCGATAAACTTGAAATCAAAGAAAATGATATCACCTTCATCGATGGGTCTTTGGATTTTTACACAACCTTGGTTACTGAGAAAATAACCATTAAATACCAGGGGGAACTCAGTGCCACCTATAAAAACAAAGAGATTCGAATAGCACTAAACATTACCGCTGAAATTAACAAGAAAGATAATACCATGAAAGCCTCTGGCACTTACAACATTAACAGCGTTGAATACAATTATGCCTACGATGGCGACGGGCCCCTTAAAGATTAGTATTCCGGGCTGATTACAATGCCCTTTTCGCTGCTCTCCACGCCATCCTGGCTCCTCTCTCCAGGCCGGCTCCGTTTCTAAAAGGCCATCCATGGCCTTTTGCGCTCCAGGTATTCGCGCCGAAACTCCGCTTCGACTCCGAGGCAAAAAAAAAGCATTTGCATTGCTTTTGCAATACAAATGCCTTCAATACCGGCGATCGGAGTCGCCTTCCATTCGTCGCCATCCTGGCTCCTCTCTCCAGGCCGGCTCCATGCCTAAGCCGACCTCCATGTCGGCTTGCGCTCCCTATGCGGTCGCGCCGGCATTCCGCTTCGACTCCGAGGCATAAAAAAAGGCATTCGCATTGCTTTTGCAATACAAATGCCTTTACTACCGGCGATCGGAGTCGAACCGATACGGGGTTGCCCCCACTAGATTTTGAGTCTAGCACGTCTACCAATTTCATCACGCCGGCGTGAGACAATAAGATACAGTTTCTTTTTGGGTTATGTCAAGCCGATGATGCTATTTTTTTTGGGCTATTGATTCTCCAGGGGTAATATAATGCGCCATGGCTTTGGGGCTGTCGCGATTTACAGGCCATGACTTAAGCGCTTTTAGCCAAAATAAAGGCATTTATACAGATATACCTTCAATAACACCACAGCCTCTGGTGTCTGGTCTTTTACAGGCAACTCCTTTTGTGTGATGGAGAGGAAATCAAAAAGGCGGCTGATCGTCCGCGTTAGGGATTGGTTATGTCCACCTTTTGAATAGCGGTTTGTCCCTCATCAATCCGCCTTGCTTCGTCCAAGATTACCCCTTTCACCCCGGAAAGTACAGGACTGTTGCACAGACCTGTGCTTTTTGCCTTATCCAATTCAGAAGCCCAA
Source organism: Spirochaetales bacterium (assembly GCA_016937215.1). Lineage (GTDB taxonomy): Bacteria > Spirochaetota > Spirochaetia > SZUA-6 > JAFGRV01 > JAFGWI01. The sequence continues at coordinate 17,974 of JAFGWI010000130.1, forward strand.
ATTTCAGGTATGCGAACAGCATTCCTGAAATTTGTTGTTAGAGAAGCCTTCACGAACAGGATTGGCCAGCCCACGCCCCATAGGTGGATGTATTTACTTTATGTTTTTTTAAAATTCAACTTTCAGAATTAAATGCAAAGGACAAATTTTAAGCAGAATTAAAAAAAATATTTGAAATAGCATCATTGAAAAATTAAAATTAAAATATAGGAGGTGTCTATATGACTTTAGTCAAGGCTGTACAATTTTCACATAATAGTATTGATTATGAAATCAAAGTTTTTAGTGATGATATGGGAGGGTATTCAGTAAAAAGCTTTTTAAAGAATGGAAAAAGAGCAAATCCATACAACTACACTGTTGATAGTGATACCGAGTTTCAATATGAGTGGGATAAAGGATTGCCTGCATATGAACATTTAATAGAATACGCAGCGAATGATATTAAAAATGACACATGGCGTAAATACTTTAAAGCTGTTCAGGAGGAATAATAGCATTATGAAATTACATAATTTAATAGAGGAATTCATGAATAAAAAAATCATAGAAGAAGGAATAGTGCGTGATTTTTTAGATGATATCGCAAAAGGAAAATATAAATATTTAATCGGAAACAGCGATTCTCGGTGGTACAAAATAATAGAAGAAGTTGTTTTTTTAAATTTCTTTTCAAGCGATTTTCTGACCGAGAATTGCTGAATCGGAAAAAATAGGAGTGACAAACCTATAATTAAAGATATAGAAACAGGTGAATTTGCTTCCTTTGACGCGATAAAATCATTTTTGGAGAAATAGCATAGACTGGCAATAAGAAACTATAGTTTTAAGTCATACCAATATTCCCCGTATAGGGGGGAGTTTCTGAACCTCTATATTTCCAACTATTCCACGGATCATTAAAACAATAACTTAAACTGAAAATAGTTGTTGATTTACATGACATTGAACCCTGAATACAATTTTAGACTTAATCACCAACAGCCCCAACAACTGCCACAATTCCACCCTGATTGTTTCACCAAGAATCGCCAAGGAATGCTTCGGATTTCGGGCGGCCGTTTACC
>JAFGWI010000131.1 GCA_016937215.1 Spirochaetales bacterium
GTCAATCCATAAGAAAAACCATGGAATAGTTGAAGCAGAAAAACAAATTTGATACCATCGGCAGGGATAAAAAGGAACATAAATTGAGTAATCATTGCTCCAATCAAGCCAACCATAAATACATCCCTTTTCCCGAATTTGTCGGCAAGAGCTTTAGAAATGGCAATTCCTGCAATCATTAAAATAATACCGCTGCCATTAAAAAGACTAAATCCGGAAGTTGGTGCATCGTTCGGCCAATGAAAGCCAACAAACCCTAAACTTTCAAAGAACCGATCTACATTATTTATAAAACCGTTGAATCCAATATCTGTCAGGAAAGTAGCAAGTTGTGCTTCATTTAGATAATTCTCAAAATAATAAACATAAACACCACCTTTTAATGCCAGAGTAATAAAAATAAAGGTGGTAAGAATAATCATGACAATCCATGGCTTATTTTTTGCCAAATCGGTAAGATCTTGCTTCAAGCTGCTTGTTTGCTCCTTTGTGGGAATAATTCTTTCCTTGGTAGAAAAGAAAGTAATCAGGAAGAAAATAACGCCAACACCAGCAAAAATACCTATAACAACTTCAAATCCGGCAGCCCGGTCCCCATCTCCCAATATCAAAACCAAAGGCAATAATAAAGCCTGAACAATAAACTGAGCAATCATCACACCGGTAAAACGGTAAGACGAAATACTGTTCCGGTCAGACATGTTTCCGGTTATCACACCACTCAATGCACTATATGGCAGATTGTTCGCTGCATATACTATTACCAGTAGAATATAGGTAATCATGGCATAAGCTACTTTTCCTCCGGCACTAAAATCCGGTGTGGAAAAAGCCAAAATCGCTATTACCCCAAAAGGAATGGAAGTCCACAAAATCCAGGGTCTGAATTTTCCCCAGCGAGTTTTTGTGCGGTCGGCAATCATTCCCATTACAGGAGTGAAAAATGCCCCTACCATACCTCCGGCAAAAATGATGGCGGATGCTGATGACGGCGGAATTTTATACACATCTGTATAGAAAAAGGCCAAAAAGGTCATCAGGGTCTGAAAAATAAGATTGGCGGCTAAATCTCCAAGACTGTAACCAATCTTTTCCTTAAAACTTATTTTCTCTGTCGTACTCATAATTAATATTTTAGCTAACGCATATAAAATAGATAAACAACTTCAATCCAAAACTTTAAAGAACCCATATTCTATTAAAACATGTTACAAAATGCAAAACCAAAGATATTTACTCTGACCCAGTTTTCAAATCAGAAAAATAAAAGAAAAACAACTCGTCTGTTATTTTCTGTTCTGCTATTATTCACAAAAAAATCCACTTTTCCTGATTTTTCAATCGGATTCACCTAATAACCAAACACTTTAAAGCCCCTATTTCTATACAAACGAACACAAAACTAGCAAAAAAACACACTTATGAAATAAAATTTATACTCCATTTAAACCAAAATTTACACCCCATTCCTTCCAACCACAAAAATCTGTTACCGGCTAAATTTTGACTCTCGACTAATAGCTGTTTGCAGCTCTGGCTCAAGGCAGACAATGTCAAAGGGCAGATTCATTACAGACAATACAGCAGGCTAAAATCCAATCTGCCACATATTTTATTAATAAAAGGGAACAAATTAGTACCTCAACTCTTGCAGCCATAGTTCAGGCTATTTTCACTTCCCAATTCTGGGATAAATAAACCAGGTGTTTAGAATTGTTCATCCCTCCTCTTTGGAATCTCATGCAACCTCAAAAAAGGATAGACAATAACGAGGGAGATATTTTTTATCAAACAACTTCCAAAAACAAATTTTTACACGATTATTATTTCGGTTTCCAAATCAAAACCACTTACAAAAAATCTAATTAACTTTTATTTAAGAAATTCAGTGTGTTATTTCTTGATGTTTTTGCTATGATTTCTTACTTTTGTACCGCGAAAATGAGAACTTATAAATATAATCTCTAAAAAAGCGATAATATGTCAAAAATTAAAATTGGTATTAACGGCTTTGGCCGTATCGGCCGCCTGGTATTCCGCGCTGCTCAGAATTTCGATAATGTACAGGTTGTAGGTATCAACGACCTTATCGATGTTGAATACATGGCTTACATGCTGAAGTACGACTCTACTCATGGCCGTTTCAACGGTGATGTTGAAGTTAAAGGTGGAAAATTGGTTGTTAACGGAAATGAAATCCGTGTAACTTCTGAAAAAAATCCTGCTGACCTTAAGTGGAGCGATGTAGGTGCTGAGTATGTAGTTGAGTCAACCGGTCTTTTCCTGACCAAAGAATCAGCTCAGGGTCACATCAAAGCTGGTGCCAAGAAAGTTGTAATGTCTGCTCCTTCAAAGGACGACACACCTATGTTTGTTTGCGGTGTAAACCTTGACAAGTATACAAAAGAGATGGATTTTGTTTCAAACGCTTCATGTACCACCAACTGTCTGGCTCCTATCGCCAAAGTATTGAACGACAAGTTTGGTATTGTTGAAGGTCTGATGACTACTGTTCACGCTACTACTGCTACTCAAAAAACTGTTGACGGTCCTTCTATGAAAGACTGGCGCGGTGGACGTGGTGCCGGACAAAACATTATTCCTTCTTCTACCGGTGCTGCTAAAGCGGTAGGAAAAGTAATTCCTGAATTGAACGGAAAATTGACCGGAATGGCTTTCCGGGTTCCTACTCCTGACGTATCTGTTGTTGACCTGACTTGCCGTCTGGAAAAAGGTGCTTCTTACGAGGCTATTTGCAAAGCTATGAAAGACGCTTCAGAAGGTGAATTGAAAGGTGTGCTTGGTTATACTGAAGATGCCGTTGTTTCTAACGACTTCGTAGGTGAAACCAAAACTTCCATCTTCGA
>JAFGWI010000132.1 GCA_016937215.1 Spirochaetales bacterium
CCGGTAAAAAACGCTTTGGCTTACAATTTTTGAAAAAATTGTAAGCCATGCCTCCTATCCCTAACGCATTAGAAGCATAAAATTAAACCAGCTGAACATATACGAATTTTTAAACCGAACCAAAATACTTAGTGCAGAAAATTCAAAAAAAAGATATACTTCGCTTATTATGAGCAAGATCCTTGTTTATGTTGCAATAATTTTGAGCCTTTGGGGCTGTATTTCTTCTTCCCAATATGGCACCAAGGATACACTCGCTCAAAAATCACTGCTGCCGCGTGAAAATTCACCGGAGACCGACCTGACACCGGATTCAACCAATGAGTCACCAACACCGGAACCGAGCCCTTTTGAACAATCGTTGGCAATTTCTCAGGCTGCCCAAATTCCTTTAGATGGGTTGAAGCTGATTAAAAACAAAAATCATTATTTATATATTATTCGTGATCTGAATAACGATAACTCACCGGAATTGATTTTTCTTGGTTTTGAATCGGATAATCAGGAAAAGTATAATTTAAATGAACTAAAGGATTTTTCATTACTCTATCAGGAAAAGGGAGTTTCTTTCAGGTATTATTTGATTATTTTTTCAAGTCATATTTCAGGTGAATATGAAATGGTTAGTCAAATTGATCTGGGAAAATGGATTGTCTTTAAATCGTTCCATGATTTTAGTTTGTCCCTTCATAAGAATGATCCTTCGGTGATTAGTGTGATTTTTCAAACCAAAGAGGGCTCTGTTGAAGTATGGATAATTTTCTCTGGCAATTCCTTTATTCCAAAATCACAATTGCTACTTGAAGAAACCCTTTTTCAGCATTTTAGTGTTGATGACCTCGATGAAGATGGGCTTCTTGATGTGATTGTACAGGAGCGTCTTATGGAAGAGGGCTTTGGCTATGAAACCATGCTCGCCTGGAAAAAATGGAACGGCAGGGATCTTGAGGAATATAAAACAACGAATATTGTACGCCGCTTGAATGAGTTTCTGGATAAAGTAAAAAGCCATTTGATTAACAATCAAATTGCCGGTTTTTTGAATCTGGTTTTAGAATCCGGCAGTTTGAGAAAATACAGGATTCAAGGCTTGTCAGATACGGAAATATTAAATCGTATGTTGGGACTGGCTATTCTTGAAAACACCAGTGGAGAACAACCAGTTTTTATAGATATTATCTTTCCTGAAATCAGGGATAATCCTTTTACGATAAAAACAGAACTGGGCTGGAATACAAAACTGGTTTTCAGAATTGTTTTTTCATATTTTGGATCCTATTTTCAGGAAATAGTCGAAGTGAATTTGCATATGAATCATAATCCCTTTCAGGAAAAACAGTTTTCCTTTCAGGTTCAGAATCGGTAACTTTTCGCCATAATATTAACATGATTATGAAAACTCTATCTTAATTCAAATAATCCCTGGCTTAAACATTGACAGAGGCTTTCTCATTAGGATACAGTTTTTTATTATGTATCGATATGAAATTGACGGTAGTTATCCTATTAAAGGAAAAATCAAGCCTTCAGGAAATAAAAACGCGGCTTTACCTTGTTTGGCAGCATGTTTATTGACCGATGAGGCTATTATTCTGAATAATATTCCTGATCTGGAAGATGTTCAGGTAATGATCAACATTCTTGAAAATTTTGGTTCTTCAGTGGAGAGGCTTGGTAAGAATTCCTATCGAATAGAAACCCTTAATATAAATTCCTTTCATATCTCCGAAGATCTAGCCAAAAAAGTTCGCGCTTCGATTCTGTTCGCTGGGCCTGTGTTGGCCAGACTGGGTAAGGTTGTTCTGCCGCCTCCTGGCGGGGATATTATCGGTCGCCGAAGGCTGGATACCCATTTTTTGGCGCTAAAAGAATTAGGAGCCAGCATTGAAGTCGATGGGGTGTTTACCATTAAAAGCAATAAGCTGATGGGTTCTGATTTGTTTCTTGATGAGGCCTCCGTTACGGCAACGGAAAATGCCATTATGGCAGCGGTTTTAGCTGAAGGTGACACCATCTTGCAAAATGCCGCATCAGAGCCCCATGTTCAGGACTTGTGCAATATGCTGAATTTGATGGGCGCTGATATAAAGGGCATAGGTTCCAATATATTGACAATCAAGGGTGTTAAAAAATTGCATGGGGCGGAATTTACCATTGGTCCGGATTTTATGGAAGTCGGTTCGTTTATTGGATTAGCCGCTGTTACTCATGGTGAATTGGAAATAGAAAATGCCGCGCCGCATCATCACCGCATGACAAAAATTGCCTTTGGCAAGCTTGGAATTATGTGGGAAAGTGACGGTACTAATATCAAGGTTCATTCCCGCCAAGCTTTGAAAGTGGTTTCTGATATGGGGGGCATGATTCCCAAAATAGATGATGCTCCCTGGCCTGGTTTCCCTCCGGATTTGACCAGCATCGCTTTGGTGGTTGCCACACAAGTTGAAGGAACGATTTTACTGCACGAGAAGATGTTTGAATCGCGCATGTTTTATGTGGATAAATTAATAGCCATGGGGGCCAGAATTGTTCTGTGTGATCCTCATCGCGCGGTTATTGTTGGACCTTCGCGATTAAAGGGGTCTGAACTGGTTTCGCCCGATGTCCGAGCTGGTATGGCCATGGTGATCGCCGCTCTCTGCGCGGAAGGAAGCAGTACGATTCATAATGTCTATCAAATTGAAAGAGGTTATGAAGATATAGCTTCCCGTTTACAAGCTTTGGGCGCAAGAATCAAGCGTATCAGAAATTGTTGATAAAATAAATCCTTAATAATTATCTATGCTCGGATAAATAATTGCTTTGAAAAAAACGTTTTTTAATCGTAGCTCCCACATTTCGCAGTGAATTTAGGTAATTTCTTATATTATTTAGAGTAAAGAATTTGCGATTTGCAAAATCGCCTTTTCTATTTTTCTATAATATAAGAAATTACTATTTTAGTGCGGAAAGTGGGGTAACTGTTTAGTAAGTGAGTCCTTGTTATTCTGAACGCAGCGAGATCCTTTGTCGTTCCTCCTCAGGATGACATCGATTCTCCGGCCCTTGCCGTCATTCTGAACAGAGTGAAGAATCCCAATTACCAGTTAGTCCATTGAACCACTCATAAAGTTTTAGCGTCGATGGCGGAATTAATACCATATAAGTCAAGGTAGATTCTTCGTCGCTCCTCCTCATAATAACAACTGATAGTATTTTGAATTAGCACTGAGTAATTACTATTATTCTATGATTTGGCTGGCTAGATAAATAATCGATAAAAACATCAAAACAATCAAAATGGCGATTCCAGCGATCAAGGCTGGCCAAAGCCCGGATGAAATGACAAAAAAACTGATGATTACCTTGTAACCTTGGGTAAGCAGATTGATAATAAAATTTATGACAAATGGAAAAAGCGGAATCATGAATAACTGAATGATTGGCGGTTTTCCTAAATATCGTGATCTGAGGAACCACCCCAGCCCGATGGCGAAAAAACAAATAATTAAAAACATAAAGGGTTTCAAAAGGCGGCTTAGAAATTCTATTTCGATTTTGAGCACAGAGTAGCCGAAATTACCAATGGGATCGCGGGCTGTATTCAATTCTACCAGGCTTAAGGAGCGCGCGAATTTAGAGTTTAACTGCAAATAGGGTAGGTTTTTTATTGGCGGGTGCAAGTGGACCAATTGCGATAAGGGGTCTGAATTTTTCGGTGAAACAAAATATTGGGGAGATGTCGCGATATTGGGATTCTCACGATCTATGGCATTAAGACTAATGTATTGTTTGTTATCCTGATTTTGCGATTCAATTACTCGCGGCATATCGGTGTAAATAAATTTTCCATAGGGCGCGAACAAATGCTGTTGAATATTATTATTTGAATCCAGAGTTAATACTTCTATATCCTGAAAATAAATACCTTCTGTGACCATAATCATTTTAGTTATAGAAATGATTTCTCTCGGGTTTTGTGAATTTATAAAAAGAATATTGTTGTAGCCAGGAAAATGATTGATGTTTTTGATTTCATCGAGAAAAAATGATATATGATTGATTTTTTGGCTGCTTTCTTTAAGATATTTTTGAATATCCGGATCATCGGGATTCTTCTTCTGAAGGTTTTTGAAGATATAATAGGCCTTTATATAATCACTGCTGTCTTTTGAAAAAAGGGCATTGTAACCTTCAATTTTGGCTTTGAATTCCTCTTGTTGTTCTTCATCGGCGATGCTGTGAATATTGTCGCTAATATGATTCATGGAATTAACAGATAGTTCGTCAGCATCAATTCGGGTCGGATCCAATTCAAAAGCTCGTTTGGCATTGTAATAGGCTGTAAAGAAATCTTCTTTAAGATAAGCTTCATGGGCAATTCCCATGAACTGACTGGCTTCGTTTTCCAGTTTCTGCCGGGAATTTTCTGTAATCATGGTTTCTTGATTTTGTGTTTTAATTGTTGAAAAAGTGATATTCAGACTTTTCATTTTGTTTCGAATATCCAGCTCGATGTTCAGGGCTTTTTTATAATCCTTATCAATATTTAGGCTATAATCAAGATATTTGATCGCTTCATTATAGTTTTCTGCCCGGAATTCTTTTTCCGCCTGGGTTAGATAATTTTTGGCTAATTGACTGTTGAATTGAATGTCCTGGTTTGATTTATTCAAGAGAGGATGAACCCAGATGATAAGGAGGGTGTAAATAACCGCCAGGACAATGATAAGGATTAGTACCGGTTTTACGATTTTATGAAAATGTGAGCTGTGGTCTTCTCCATGAAAATCTGAATTGCTGTAAAGAAGGGAATAGGCAAGCATTAAAGCTAACGCTGTCAAGGCAATAAAATTATCGATAATATTGATGAAGGCCTGATTAATTGAGTAGCTTAAAACAAAATTTGGCAAGGGCCCCACAGGCGGAAAAAAAACCATCCAGATGGCGTAAAAAATAAACGCGATTACATAAGTAATGAAAACGCTGAACAGGGCCTTTCCCATGATGCCTTTAGTCATGGTTAATATCCTTTTTCCACCTGTCATAAGGAATAAAGATAAAGTCAATAATATTAAAAATAATACCCAATGCGCTAAACAGGATTATGGGTAAAATACGCTTGGAATCGGGACCGGGGATGAGGTTTCCTGCTTCCGGTAAAATTTGCGTTGAAAAAAAATAGAAACAGGGAAATATGAAAACCATAGCAAAAAAATAAATGATAAAATTGAACATCGGCCAGCGGGTGATCCGCATGAATAATCCAGTTCCAGTGATAAACATGGCAAAGGCAATGGCAAGTAATAAAGCGTACAAGTCGAAATTTCTTATTTCCTTTTTCAGGTAGTCAGAAAAGTACATAAAGCTTGAGATAATGTAACGGAAATCTTCAGGTTCATCGTAGTAATTATGTCCATAGGGCTGAGCTTTAATATTTATATTTTCTTTCTGGTTTCTTAGTAATGAAAATTTAAGATCATTTTGGTTTATCGTGGTAATAGCTTCATTATAGAATCTGGTTTGGGGGTTTTCGATGTTTTTGTGATAAATAAATAAATTGTAAAGACGGTTTCCTTCAATTTTGCCGGGATAGATTGCGTAATCCTGAAAATTATTAATTTCTTTTTCAACCAGAAAATATTCGATGTTTTTAGTTTTCTGCTGACCCTCTGGAATCAAGGAAATGAGTTTTATACCAAAGAAAAGAAAACAAAAAAGAGTTGTCAGAATCAGGATGAAAGAAATAAAGCGGTTACCTGGTTTAACAAGTTCCCTGAAAAATAACAATATGGTGCTTAAAATAAGGGCAAAGGGAAAGACTCTGAACATGCATTCCGGCAACACTGTTATCACGAATTGATTGCCTGGACTGAATGAGGCAGGATGATTTAAGGTCATCTCTGTTAACAAGTTGAGTGTTGTCAACAAAATAAAGGATAGTAAAAAAAATAATATTATATATATCGGAACAACCAGAGCATTTTTCACCAGTTATAATGTTAACATTTTACCTGAATTAGTGCAAGAAATACTGTTTCACCCGTGAAAAAAAATGATTTCCAATTAATGCATTGTCTTCATTGCCATGAAATCAAAATAGCGGAGTCTGTTGTCATTTTGAATATAACTGCTGATTATTGGTAATTCAAATATGGTTCAGGATAAATGGATTTTTAAGAGCTTATAAAGAAAATGCTAGCTCATATTTTCGCGGAAAAAATTAATGTATTTGTTTAGCTCCTTTCCTTTAAGGCGTTACCTGCCGCCCAGGGGCATGGCAGGCCGGGCTATCCGGCACTTCGCTGTCGCTCCGAAGGTTTTTTACCGGAAATTATCCGGCAAAAAACGCTTTGGTTTGCAATTTTTGATAAAATTGCAAACCATGCCTCCTATCCCTAACGCGTTTACAGTCATATTGTGATTCAGTTAAACAAGTACAAATTAATTTCAGAATTTACAATTATGGAAATTTCTTTGTAAGAAATACAAAAATGTATGAAAAAATCCACTTTAAACTATTAATGGCATGATTAATCCTATGCATCTATTGACTTTTAAAAGGCAATGAATCTATATTGAGGCCAAATTCAAAATAAGGGGTTTTTCTATGAAAAAGCTAGTCATATTATGTCTGGCGTTTGGCCTTTTAATATTACCTGTGTCAATATTTGCACAAGGCGCAAACGACCAGGGCCCGGATTTTATGTTAATTTCCTGGGTCGGATCCATTGCAGCACTCATTTTTGCATTGGTTCTCGCATTCGGTATCCTCAAAAAGGATGAAGGTACCGATAAGATGAAGAAAATCAGTAAAGCTATTCAAAAAGGAGCCATGGCGTACTTAAAGCAACAATATGTTATTGTTGGCGCTTTCCTGGTAGTTTTATTTGTGGTTTTCTTGATTCTTGCTTCTAACGGTTTGATGTCTTCCTTTACACCCTATGCCTTTATAACCGGTGGTATTTTTTCTGCTTTGGCCGGGTATATCGGAATGTTCATCGCCACAAGGTCTAACGCCAGAACAGCCTGGGCAGCCAAACAATCCTTGAATAAAGGTTTACGCGTGGCTTTTTCGTCTGGTACGGTTATGGGTATGGTTGTTGTCGGTTTAGGCCTTCTGGACTTATCCATTTGGTGGTCTTTTTTAAAGTTTATTGCCTTGCCTCAGGGCTGGATCGAAAAGATTTCTGATATTCCACCCATCATGATTACTTTTGGTATGGGTGCTTCTTCAGTCGCGCTTTTTGCCCGTTTAGGCGGTGGTATTTTTACTAAAGCTGCTGATGTTGGCGCCGACCTTGTTGGTAAAGTCGAAGCTGGAATCCCTGAAGATGATCCTCGTAACCCGGCGACTATTGCTGATAATGTTGGTGATAATGTCGGTGATGTTGCTGGTATGGGTGCTGACCTTTATGAGTCCTATGTTGGCTCCATTGTCGCGACCATGGCGCTTGGCGCGATTGCTTTCAGTGGTATGGGTGGTGATTTAGCTGTGAAAGCTATTCAGGTTCCGGTTTCAGTTGCAACATTAGGTGTTCTATTTTCAATTCTTGGAACTTTCCTTGTAAGAACCAAAGAAGGCGCTTCTCAGAGCAATTTGTTGACTTCACTTCGTGTTGGTGTCTATAGTTCAGCTGTTTTAATCGCGATTGCCTCTTTTTTCCTGATTCAGGGAATTTTGGGATCTGAGTATATCGGAATTTGGGGAGCCATGGTTGTTGGTCTTGTGGCTGGAAACATAATCGGTTATTTCACTGAGTATTACACTTCCGATCATTACAAGCCCACAAAAAAACTTTCCGCTGAATCTCAAACAGGTTCTGCTACGATTATTATCGCTGGTTTGTCTCTTGGTATGGTTTCTACCCTGATTCCTGTAATCACTATTGTGGCTGCGACTCTGGGCGCGTATTTTCTCGGCGGCGGCGGCGGACCTGGTTTATATAGTATTGGTATGGCTGCTGTTGGTATGCTTTCAACATTGGGTATTACTTTGGCAACTGACGCATATGGACCTGTTGCTGATAATGCCGGTGGTATCGCGGAAATGGCTGGTCTGGAAAAAGAAGTAAGACAAAAAACCGACGCGCTTGATTCACTTGGTAACACAACAGCCGCGACAGGAAAAGGTTTTGCTATTGGTTCTGCTGCTTTAACTGCTCTTGCTCTTTTGGCTGAATATGGTAACAAGATTCTCGAAACTCTTAAGCATGCTTTTGAAGAAGGTACGATTCAGATTTCACAGGCTTTTAAAACGGCTTATAGTTCAATTCTTAACTTCGATGCCTGGCAAGCTGCAGGGCAACCAATTGATATTGATTTTTTAAGCATTAACCTTTTAAATCCTGTTCTTCTGGTAAGCTTATTTATCGGTGCTGTTCTTCCCTTTGTATTCTCTTCTCTTTCCATGAGCGCTGTTGGCCGAGCTGCCGGTGACATGGTTAAGGAAGTACGAAGACAATTCAAGGAAAACAAGGGTATCATGGAAGGCACAGTAGAACCAGATTATCAGTCCTGTGTTGCTATCTCAACAAAGGGCGCGCAACGTGAAATGATTTTGCCTTCAATTCTGGCCATTATCGCGCCTGTACTAACCGGTGTATTTCTTGGACCTTTCGCTGTTGTCGCGCTTTTAGCTGGTGCTCTGGCTTCCGGTTTTGTATTGGCTATTATGATGGCTAATTCCGGCGGTGCCTGGGATAACGCTAAAAAATATATTGAAAGCGGACAATTCGGCGGAAAGGGTTCTGATTGTCATAAAGCGGCTGTTGTCGGTGACACCGTCGGTGACCCCTTTAAAGATACTTCCGGACCTTCAATTAACATTTTGTTAAAGCTGATGAGTATGGTTTCCATCGTATTTGTTGGTTTGTATATTGCCGCGAATAATTTCTTTATTGGCTTGTTCTAAGCAATAATTATTTTAAAATAGGTAAAGCCGCTCACATTGAGCGGCTTTTTTTATTGATTAGTTAATTAAAATTTGTTTTAATGAATGAAGTAGAAAATTGATCGAGATAAAGGAGAATTAACTTGAAAAAAATTGTAATTTTTGTGTTTATTTTGGTTCTTGGTTTTGCCGCTTACGCGGACCAATATATGGGGTTTGGCGGAGCAGCAGGATTCACTTCAACAAAATTTGAAAACTCCGGCTCAAACTACTCGATAGATTTGACAACTGGCGCTTTTAATTTTTGCGGAATTTACGGACAGGATTTTTATTTTTTTACTGACATGAATCTGGGATTCCCTTTGAGCGGAAGCATATCCGAAAATAACCAAAAGACACCATTAGATTTTAAAAATTATAGCATGTCTCTTGTTCTGGATGTCATAATGGGTATAGGGTCCTTTATTCCGGTTTTGAAGGAAATGCCCTTGTTTATTGGGGGCGGTTTACACTATTTTTCCTTAATGCTAATGGGTAATTATGATTACGATGTTTCTTCATTGTCGATGATGGTTATTGGAGCCGGCGCGACATGCGGTATTTTGATTCCAATCTCCAGATCAACATCGGTTAGGATCGCATTAAACGCAGCTTATGATTTTTATAATTTTATTCCGACCTTTGTTGAAGATTTTACAAACTCAATTAGTATTTTTCCATCTATTGATCTTATGATGCAAATAAACAATCCTGCTGGTCAGAGCAATTATAACAGTTTTGGAGGCCGGTAAAACTCAATTAATCCTTTATAAATAAAGCCCTATCCATTATTTATCTATTTGATCAAAAAAAAGCCATGAACGCGCGAATACATTCATGGCTTTAGTTTAAGCACTAAAAATCCTATTCATTTAACATCGGATTACATAAATTTTCTTTTTTCGACGCGACTCTTCCGCAATTAAAGCAAATCCATTTGGGATCTTTAACCATTTCCTTTATTTTATCAAATTGGCCTTTTGAAGCCAGGACACATAAATGGCCTTGATGGTCACCGCTGCATTTTGAATTCTCACTCATAGGGGTATTTCCTCCGCTTATTTATATATGGCTAATAAAATCATATTAATTCATGATGATGTCAATAGATTGGTTAAAATTATCGATGGAGAGAAATATACTTTACTATTTATGAATAACAGCATCTATTTGACTGAATAAAGGAATTATGATAATTACTGACAAATGAAAATTGTTTTACCTGTTTTTTTGATATTTACTCAAGCTTTGTTCGCGATTGAGGTTCCAAAAGAGATTCAAGCACAATCGGTTTATATTTTTAATCTCGAAAGTCTGGAACCTGTACTGGAGCGAAACAGCGATGCTATTTTGTATCCGGCGAGCCTAACCAAATTACTCACAGGATACCTTCTTTCAGAAGCCCTTTTTCCCCAGGATAGGCTTTATTATTCACGTTTAGCCAAAGACACCGATCCTTATAAGCTAGACTTAAACATTGGTGAAAAAGTATCAGCTGCTCAAGCTATGGATGCCTTGCTTGTTTGGTCTGCCAATGATATCGCGACAATGATAGCTGAAAATATAGGGGGAACTATATATGGTTTCAGTGAATTGATGAATCAGGAAGCGATGAAACTTGGCATGACTCACAGCCATTTTGTGACACCCCATGGGCTTCATGACCCGTCTCATTATACAAGCGCTTTTGATATATCATTGCTGCTTAAAAAAGTGTATGAAAATACCTGGATGCGAGACACAATGAAAAAGGAAAGTGTTCTTTTTTATGAAAATGATGGAACCTCTCGAGTTTTGAAAAACAGAAATAAACTGCTTGAAAATATCGAATGTTTGGGTGGAAAAACCGGATGGACAGAAGAAGCCGGACGATGTCTCGCGGCTATTTTTACTTATGCAAATCAAATTTGGGGCGGGATAATTTTGAATACGGTTTATGATTATCCTCAGGATACAATTGTGTTTCAGGAAATGTCGAGCTTAATGAAAATGGTAGAGAAAATGCGGCCTGTCAGTATTCTCAATAAAGGGGCAATGGTTAAAAAAGTAAATGTCAAATTCAATTTATTTAATGTTTTTGGCCCAGCCTTGGACACGGAAATCCCTGTGTTTATCGAATCTGATGTTGAATTAACCAATACAGATCTCCCCTACGAAAATTCGATTATCATATCTGAAATTAATCCTTGGGCTTTAAGTAAAGAAAAAAGCATAGGTATATACCAAGTCAATTACAGAAATTTCAATAAGGAATATTATCTGTATTCAGGTTTATCGACCATTGAAATTATTAAAAGCTATTGGCATATTTATCTATTGATAATCGGAATAATTGCCGCTGCCGTGGTTATGCTTATGGCATTCATTCACTTGTTTAAAAAACGGATTTTTTGAAGCTCTTTATTTTATTCATGAGAGCTAATTGCAAAAGTCCCGACTTTAGCAATTAGCAGACAGCAATAAATTAATAACTTATTATCGGGTAATTAGATAACTTATCC
>JAFGWI010000133.1 GCA_016937215.1 Spirochaetales bacterium
ACTTTCCGCACTAAAATAGTAATTTCTTATATTATAGAGAAATAGAAAAGGCGATTTTGCAAATCGCAAATTCTTAACTCTAAATAAGATAAGAAATTACCTAAATTCACTGCGGAATGTAGGTAAGATGAAAATAATCACAGAATTATTGAGACGAAACTTGATTCCTGGCAAGGCTGATTAACAACCTTAACGCATCATTCACTGATTTATCATCATGAAAAAAAGAAGCCACATCTGAATCTAAATGAATAAGATTGGTTCCTTTTTTGTATTTATCCGCATAGATGCCTTTGCCAAGGCTTTGTAATTGCGAGAAATCATAATCATCTCTCATATTATCATTCTTTTCCATATTCATAATTCTTCTGCTCACGTTTTGTCGCTTCACGAGCACTTATTAATCTAATTATATCACTTCTGTCAGTAAAAACAACTACCAAAACCCTGTTAAATTCCGAATTGCCTATGGAAATATAACGCTCTTCATCCTGGGAATGATCTGGATCATAAAATGTTTCAGCAAGCGGATCAGCGAAAACCGTGGCAGCTTCTTTAAAGGAGACATTATGTTTTTCCAAATTCTTATTGGCTTTTATGGGATCCCATTCAAAATTTAACATATCAATAACCAATTGATTTTAACTAAAAACAATTAGTTTACCAATACCTATTTGGAAAAATTTTACTTTTTTAAAAAACTGCTGGTAAATATTGTCCCGCATTTGAAACAAGCCGTATTTTCCACCCCGGGAAAAACACCCAACACCGCGGCCCTTGCGGAAGCGGCTCCAGGGCGGTTTATTCGGGCGACTGACTTATTAACCGTCACACCTCTTCGCTAAACCAGTCACCCCGATCAACCCCGGGCCCGACCGGCCAGCTTCCGATAATAGCGCCATTATCCGAAGCTGGCCTATAAACCGCCCTTCCGCTCGCCCAGAGGGTAGACCTCTATGATGAAAGTCAAGGTTTTTTACGCTATTTCTTTCTGCCAATTAATATCATTCTTTCTGTGGAAAGCCGTGATCATAAGATCCAAGTTATGAACTTTTCTTTGATAATTCACATTATCCTTCCAAAAGAATTCAGTCCCACGTTTTAGCATATAATAAGCAGCCGTTAATACTTTCCTTATTAGTGCCAATCTTGATTTACCGGCACTTTTTCCTTTCCGTAGGCGATTATAAAATTCCGTAAAATACGGTCCCGCTACCTTGAAATGAAGCAAGGATTGTGTTAATAAAGTTACCGTTAAAGAACGTCCGCACCGATTTAAATTATTCATATGAGTTGTCTTGTTTGAGGATTTGATTCTTGGCGTTGTCCGTAAATAGCAAGTAAATTTCTTTGCAGTTTTAAATCGTTTTACGTCTACAATATCGGTTAACAAGGCAATTGCCGTAAAGGCTGAAAATCCTTTAATGGTTAACAGTAAATGTATTTCATTTTTAAAATAGCAAAATCCAGTGAAAATTATTTTATCCTCAATCTCTTTTTGTTCAATATCGAGAAAATTCAAGTGTGTTAATAACTGCTTAATTTGAAATCGGGCGATGTCATTTATTTCTATCTCCAGGACCTTTTCTTTCCCGCTTTTAGAATTAAGAAATTTCCGGTCTAAACAAATCCCATTTATTTTAAAAATGCTGTGGATCCGGTTCTTAACCTGAGTCCTCATCTTTTTTCCCAAATTATAGGTTGAAAACAGACTCCTTAATTCAATCACTTCCTTTGGCGGTATATAAACCTTGGGAATGTTTTTTAATTTCTGGATATAAACATAATAGGCTAAAAGGTTAAAAATCTTTTGAGCGTCAATTTTATCAGTTTTGTTGCCGTTCACCACAATTTTGTTAGTATCCAAAACAAAACAGTCCTTAACATAGGGTTTTATCTGATAATAAAACCAAAATGCATTTGATGTCGCCTCTACGGCAACATAGTCATCTTTCGATAATTTTGCCTTAAACTTATCAAGCTCATCAAGATAGCACTTTCTTGTCAATTTCGAATCCTGATCGTTAAGCACATTTTCAGTGTAAAAAACAAAACTGTCTGAATGAAGATCTATTCCATAGCATTTCATAGAAACTCCTTTCCCGGTTATCAGCTTATCCCTTGTCAGCCTTAATAGACAGCCCAGACATCTATTCGAGTTAATGAAGACTTTGCTTCATCCTCAATTTGTTGGTACGGATGATGGCTGGACTAAACAGAACAACGGGCTTTAAATCCCAGCCTACCGTCAGCCATCTCCGGCAGCTAATAACTATCGGTTACAACCCCTTAGTTACAATCTACCACTTTTCCATCATCCGGCCAACAAGGTATAATCAGCCTTTACTTTCATCATAACAACAGAACAGGTTTGTTCTGTCTACTTTCGCAAGGGGATTTGAAAGCGGCTTATGGTAATTTCAATAAACATATTTTAAGGCACTGAAGATATCCTCAAGCAACTCACATAACACAAATATTCTATCAAATAAATACCTAAAGAGACTTACTAATCAAATAACTTAATATTGCGTACATAACTTCAAATATGTAAAGCTTATTAAGTATTTTCAATATAGAAAGCTCGCATAAACTATACGCACATCAATTAATTTTTTATATTGTTCTTCACTAAAATATTCACTAATATTTATTTCGATTTCATTATTTTCCAAATTAAATCCAATCTGCTTAGTTTTTTTATTAAAAACAAATTCAATTATAATGAAATTTATTAAAGAATTCATTTGGTTATCGAATTTGATAGATAAGATATTAAAATTACTTGATATTTCATACTGAGGAATATATCTGTTAATTTCAAATTTATTATCAATAAGTTTTATAATATATTCTTCTTCATTTACTGGTGTCTTAATATTTACAATTAACTCATCAAAATCACGTTTTCCAATATCATATTTATTTGAATAAATTTTATCAATAAATTTACTATTTTTTTCAAAATTTTTAAAATATTTTTGCCCCAAAGCTATATATTTTTTTTCATCTGTATACTTATAAACATTTATCTCTTTTACATTTTGATTAAATCGATTCAAAATATAATTTGCATCAAAACAATTTAAATTTAAAAAAATTAAAATAAATATTAATCTTCCCATGATAATGCTGCATTTACTCCTTGCTCAATTCTACGATCTTTTAATTTTATTATATTAGCAGAATTATTTTCACGATTATTTTTATTACTTTTTGCCTCTACCCAATCTCCAACAGCACCAGAAGTAGCTGCATGAACAAGAGAATCAGTGCCAAAAGGACAAAGCAATGAAGCAAGCGAATCTAATGTTAACTGACCACTTCCTGTTGAAAGTACATTTTTTAAAAAATCTTGTGTTTTATATTGTTCAGCTTTCAAATCTAGTTTTGTAATATTATCAAAATTAATTTGTTTATCATATGCCTTAAATGCACTTAAAAGTACCTTAAGGTCTCCAGAAACACCTAGTTTTGTTCTATTTTCTACTAAATCATATTTTATTAATCCAAAATTGGCAATTTTTTTATCATTTTTCAAATCATAAACATCTACATTTAATGAATATTTTTTCAAAGTATAACCTACAGAATTCAAACCATTTAATTGTGAAATACTTGCCACCTCTCTAGTTCCTCGTATCACAAAATTTAATTTTTCAATTTGAAAGCCTTCATTATTTGAAACTTGAAAAATTTGAGAATGATATTGCTGAGCAATGTTATTTGGAGACGAATCCATATTCGAAGCCAAACCATTTTCTCTTAAACCACTCAATCCCGTTGGATCAACAAAACTCAACGGATTATTATTACAATAAACATACCAATTCGACCTATCCTGAACCGGATCCACATTTATAAACCTACCAATAGTAGCATCATAATACCGCGCATTGAAATAATACAAATTACTCCCATCATCAAGCTCTTTACCGCCATAGGAATACTTGGCTTCATCACCAGTCTCTTCACCAGCAGCATCGAGCCGTTTCAGCTGCTCACCAAAAGCCCGGTACTCATAAATCACTACCACTTCGCCCAACGCCTTTGTCACCGCCTTGGTCGAGTTCAGATGGTCCAGATGATAATAAAAGGTTTCACTCACCACTGTATCGTCACTGTTAATCGTAGTGGTCACCCGGCCTGCCAAAAGGTCGCCCGACAGAATGTAGCGGTTGATTACAGCTTTTTCCTCACTGGTATCTGCGGGAAGTTCGATATCCATGGCCACGGCGATCTGACCGTGTCGGAGGTAAAGAGTAGTGCCTTTGGCATCCTGCTTGATAAAGCGGTTACCGGCGTTATCGTAGAAATACTGGATACTTTCAATGGATGTGGCATCAGCTTCCAGGTCACCGGGATAGAGGCTCTTTGTTGTCTGAACCAGACGGTTCATGCCGTCGTAGTCAAAGGCTATCACTTCGATTTCATCGTTGCTTTTATATATAATGCGGCTTGTTGTGTTGCCGTTCAAGTCATATGTGTATTCAACATACAAGCGGCTTTCGGTTTCACCCTTTTTTGTCAGACTAATATTTTCAAGTCGGTTTCGGTCGCCGTAGGTGTATACATATTCATCGCCATTTTGGGTCAGTTCAGTCCGGTTACCGTTTTTATCGTAATCAAAGTTTTCAACATCGTATACACTGTCAGAGGCGATGAAATTGGCTTCTGCATGGTCCCAGCCGTCGATGACTCCATCGGAGTTCAGGTCAGCTTCGGCGTTATAGGCGCGTGTTTCGCCCATGAACTCGTAGGGGTCCTGATCCATAACGGTTCCAAAACTGCTTCGTACCAGGCTGCGGTAATCTTTCTGGCCGGGTATGAGGGTCGAAGCGTAAACCAAACGGTCGAAGCCGTCGTAGCGGTATTCGTTTTGGTTGATATAGCGGATATCTCCCGAGCCGTTTAGAATGTAGCTCATGTCGGCCAGGGGGTTCAGGGTATCAGCCGGATTAGTTATGGTTATGTGGGAGATTCGTTTGCGGTTGTCAAACTGCCATCTTTGTTCAACCTCATTCCCCCAGATCATTTTTTCCACAACACCGGATTTATTATAATCCAGTTCTGTCACAATAGCTTCAGAACCATTATTTATCCATTCCAGCCGGGCCAAATTATCGGTGTATTTATAATTGGTTTCACTATCATCAGGGTTGGTCATCTTGGTGACCATTCCGGCGTCGTTGTAATCGTAGGAGAATTTAAAGATGTTATTTTCAAAAGAATTAACAGCAAAACGATCGTTAACCAAATCATTGATTCCCGGGGTTTTGATATAGCGTTCCAGACTGGTAACCCGGTTGGCATAATCATAGCTGTAGTATTCGATGAGGTTCTGGTTGTCAATCCGTACCGGGTTTCCACGGAAGTCATAAATGGTTTCCACTGTATATTGAATGGTATCTGCTTCATAGGCGTCTTCATCAAGATAATGATTCACTTCAGTATTCCGCCCCAGCTCATCATAGACAAAACCAATCACATGGCCTTTACGGTCGATCTTTTTGATCAGCTGGCCCAGCTTGTTGTATTCCATTATATCACTGCCGGTTTCACCAAAGCCTTGCTCTACCAACAAATCCCGTTCATTATAGTGATAGCTGGTTTCAATCCCCTTGGGATCGGTGAATTTGATTTTGCGGTTCAGTTTATCATAACTGTATTTATAAACCTGATAATCTTCGGTTGGTGTAGAGCTGTCTCCTTGATGGATCAGTTCGACCAGGTTACCGTTCCAGTCTTTTTTCTCGATAACGGTTCGTCCTTCGGGATCAGTGGTGGTAACCCAGTTATTCAGGTCGTCGTAGACAATACGTTTAATATGGGTCTTGCCCGGAGTCGTTTCAGGATAGATGACTGTTTTTTGACGGCCCATGTCATCGTATTTGACAATCCAGGTTTTATCATAAACTGCAACTTCGGTTCCCTGGATTGTATCATCCATGATAAAATTTTCAGCATCTGGATCTGTCAGGGCAACCATGCGGCCCAGGTTATCGTAGGTCATGGTTTTGACCGCGTATTTTTCCAGATTGGCATCAGCAATATCGTTTTCTGTAAAAGCGCCCAGCACTTTATACTCGGCTTGTTCCAAAGCATTTCCCAAACCATCATTTTGAACAGAACTGACTTTTTTGGTTCCCTGGGATTTATCCACATCAGCTA
Organism: Spirochaetales bacterium; assembly: GCA_016937215.1. Taxonomy (GTDB): domain Bacteria; phylum Spirochaetota; class Spirochaetia; order SZUA-6; family JAFGRV01; genus JAFGWI01. The sequence continues at coordinate 6,172 of JAFGWI010000133.1, forward strand.
TAGTATGGATGAAATCGTTCTGGTAATCGATGTAAATGCGGCTGCCGGGGTTATTATTTCGCAGTGTGAAATAACTCATGTGGCTCGACAGATAATCAATATAAATGTCATCAGGGTTGCCTGCAATAATTGTAATTTCACCCGCGTCATCATCGGGCATGATGGTTTCGATTTCCTGACCGTAGATATCGTAATAATGCTCGATCGCATAGCCTTCATTATCCACTTCCATCCAGACGGTTCCGTCTGTGTTAAAAACCTTCCAGGTTCGGATATCTTCGGTGATAAATCCTGGATCAGGATCTGATATCCAGAAATTGCTGGCACTTGTGTCACTCCAGTTTTTGCGCGTTAAACTTTGCCAGGTTTTTACAGGAAAAAGGTTATTGCTATCGTAATTAATATGGGTCACATTATTGTTAGCATCGGTCTGAGCAACAACATTACCATAGGCATCATAATCAAAATGAGAGGTTTTAATCGGGTCGTTTTTGCCAAATTCATAGAAATACTGATCGCTTACCTGGCCCAATGTATTCACATCCTGAGTTGTTATATAGTCTACTGATACGCCGTCCACATCAAGTGTACGGATAACTTTGGTAGGAATGGAATAGTCCTCATCATATTCCGTAAAGGTTTTTAAGCCCACGCGGTCGGTCTGTTCGATGAGGTTTCCCTTTTTATCATAGGTGAATTTATCCGTATAGGCAGGCTCACCCTGTTTCTCAACATCGCTTTGTTTAATGGCCCTGTCATTATTATAGGTATAGTCGACCAGCTGTATAAAGCCATCATTTGATTGGGTGATGATACGGTCAAGGACGTGATTCCTTGATGGCAGGGAACTTAAGCTGTAAACATAGCTTGTGGTAATATTACCGACTCTAATTTCACTTGAGTATTCATTATAGGGATAAGCTGCACGAGGTTCGAAATACTGATAAGAGGTATCACCCACAATTCGGCCATTGATGTCAACCATATACTGTCGGGAGATTTTATAGAATTCCATATAACCAAGGTAAAAATCTTTATTATCGTTGGTCAGCTGATATTCAAAATGCCGCTGGTTTCTATAAGCGCCGTTTCCATCATCCATGGTGGTAATGGAGGACAACATAAGGTAAGCATTGGTGTCTTCCGATACGGCGCTGTTAAAGGAGTATTGTGCCAGTCCCACTTCATAGTCATAGCTGGTCAGATTGCCGGCCACATCAGTGATGCCTGAAAGCAAATAGGTTTCCTGATCGCCGTCCATCAGATCAGCCACTTCTGAATAACGTTCTTCTGCATCAATATAATGGTAGGTGATGCTTCGTGTTACTGTTGCATAATCCCGGATTGAAGGGCTGAGTTTTTGTCCAATTTGAACGTCCCAGGAAATGGTCTCAAGGTTATTATTCATATCGTAATCGAACTGAATATGACGCCCCACCGTGTCTACCACCAGACAAAGGCGGGTATCATCTCCAGCATCCTCATAAAAATACCAGATGCGGTTCAAACCACTTTTGTCCTGCTGCATCATGAGTTTCCCATCGGGCCTGAAATAATAACGGCTGTTGTCTTTGAGTATCAACACATATTCACTGAGGTCATCAATGCTGTCACTGATGTTATAGCCGCCAGGAATGGCTCCAAAATATTCATATTTTACGGCTGATCCCCAGATGCCGGTATAAACCCGGAGGTCCAGTAAATCATAGCCCTTGATATGGGATTCTTTATTGGTGTTATTAGCCAGGGCAGCTGTATCCAGTTCGTAAACACTTCCACCAAAGGATAGGTTCTTTACTGAGGAAGGCGCGTTTTCCAGGCTGAAGATATAGGGAAGCGAGGTATTCCAACCTATACCCATGTGATTAAAGCGGTCGGTGGTATCATCAGAAAGGTAATTATGACCATCGTCGCTGCTTTGATTCATGTTATAGGCATTGGACTGGTTCAGCGACCAGACCCGGCTGAAGCTGAAGTTCATGCCAGCACGGCCGGGAAGGCTTAAGTCGGTGGCACTAATAGTGAGACTACCGGTCTGGGGATTGACATCACCTGCCTTTTGGTTAAAGGGCAGGTTCAGACCAGCGTCGTAACGGGAGTCGCTTTGGGCAAAGGCCCCCAGGGAGGTTAGGAGCAGTATGAATATGAGAGCGATTTTGATTATTTTTTTCATGGGGGTTTTCCTTTCGGTATTTATTTGCGTTTGGTTATTTAATTTTGGAGTATTCATTATTTTCCCTCCCAAGTGGTGGCTTCGGAACTTAAATCAGATTTTACGATATTTATTGTGATCGATTTTCCTTCAACACCACCATCGGGTGTCATGCGATAAATATACAGAGTAACAATTTGCTTTTCGACATTTCCTATGTATCGTCGGCAGATTGGACCACTGTGATAATTTGATGAAGAAAATGAATCTGTTTTATCAGCGTAATTACCACTATAATCTGTTGCAGTATATTCATCACCAATATGGGCATTAGCATTAACATCATAGTATAATTCATGCACAACACCAAATCCTAAAGCTGGTCCTACAACCTGAGAGCGCACACCAACTGTTGCATTTGCTCTAGCACCAACATTGAAATTATTAGTTATTAAGGTGCCGCTTTTTGTATTAATATTTTCTGACATAGAATCTCCTTCTCCTGGAAAACTCCATACAGCCCTGTCTAATAGCAAACCGCGACCTATTGAATTCTCTGCTGATAAAAATAATGTATCTCCATCCTTCCAAGCCTTAATCTTCGGCACAATCTCGTCAGGCTCCACACTCACCGGCGTAGGCGCGGAAGACTTCACTTCCAGCTGACCGTTAGCCAAACGACGTGTTAAAGTCAACACAGCAGTATAACTGCTTCTATCCGAAGGGGGGAATTTATAACTGATAACCGGTCCGTATAATGTCTGCGCGGTCTCAAGAATAGTCCACTTTACCTGTGACCAATCGATATTAGACCCCTGGGATGATTCAGCGCTGAGCAATACCGCGCCATCCACATCCGAATCTGTCATGGTTTCAATAATCGGGACAAGGCTATCGCCTTCCACATCAATCGATTCATATCTCACAAAGGGCATTGAATCTCCCTTAAGGAACATTTCCACGATAACGGGATAGCCCATTTTATCTTCCTGAAGCGAAAAGGCATGAGTAATGGATGCGCCTTGTTTTACAACCACATCCTGGCAGCCGTCATGGATATACCATCGCGTCCGTTCCCAATCGATGTTTACGCCCTTGGTCTGTAATACATCCAGTTGGTAAACATTAGGAGCTATTTTTTTGCTATTCATGAATGGTTTGATATTAACCGCTTCTATAGAAAATTCACCGTCTTCGGTCTGGATTCCTCCGCCCTGCCGGGTCAGAGTACAGCGATAAGCCACCGTCTTTTTCTCGGCACTGGCTGGAATATCATAGCGTACCGATGGGCCTTTTCGAGCATATTGGCCATCAATAAGCCACTCGGTTTGGTCCCACAGGATATTGGCGCCGGTTGACTGGAGAACATCTAAGACGATACTTTTCCCTTCGGAAGTTTCGGTTATAGATGGAGTCACCACCAGCTTGCCCTGGGCCAGTTCATCACCTGAAATAACCAGGGTTTGCGTTGTGGTTTTGGGATCCAGCCCGCCCTGGCGGTAGAGTGTTAATGATACATCCACCACTGCCTTGTCTTCGATTCCCGAAAGGTTATAAACCGCCACAGGTCCCATCTGTACAGGCTGCTCACCATAGCTAACCGCACTGGGGATAGACCAACGTGCCTGAGTAAAATCGATATTGGAGCCACGGCTCTTGGTACAATCGAGCAGTATCTTTTGACCTATAATTTCACCGTCGCTTTCCAGGTTCAAAATCTCGTAATCAATCTTGGCCGCGATAGGCGTAGCTTCCACAGAAATTATCTGGGAAATCGTTTCAGTTTCACCATTGCTTCGCTGAGGAACCGTAAGAGATACGGAGTAAACCTTTTCGGTATTCTGTTCCGGGAAGAGGTAGTCAAAGGTGGCCACTCCCTCGGTCTGATAAATCATGGTTGCGTCACTGAAAATTGCCCATCGGGAGCGGAACCAGTCGATGCTGCCTAAAGAATCGCGGCCACTGAAATGAATCAGCCGATTGTTTTCAGTGTCGTTTATTATAGAAATCACAGGCTTCAGGTCTTTGAAGTCCAGATTAATCACCTTGGATATGGTTAGCACATCACTGGCCTGCTGTCCATTGACCATAATGCGTCGCATGGTCAGGGCGACATTCACCTTTCGACTAAAGGCGTTTAAATCTGCGATTACGGTTGGGCCGTTATACTGGGTAATACCGCCGTTGGGACCAGTAATCGTCCAGCTTGTATTGGCCCAATCTATCTTTTTACCAGGAGAATTCTCGCAACTCAAATCCAGAGAGCTTCCATCTTCTGCAAGAGTATAATCAATGGTTGGAACAATGTCGCTCTTGATCGTGATATACATGGGATCGGAAATATCCACTTCATCGTATTCACCCACCCAGGTCTTGAGCTTAACGGTTTTTTCACCGCTGGTTGAGAATTCATAGGAATAGTCCTGGCTGGTCTGGGCCATCATTTCATTATTATCAATAATCCAGGCAAAACGCCAGTCTGTATCAGGAGTGTATTGAGCCGGAGGTTTCCATCCGTGAAAATGTACCAGATAGGGATTAACCTCATCGATGCTATAGCTGGGTTTAGCGACAACTGAAGGTATATCCACATAACGCCATTGAGAGGACGCAGCCTCTTCCTGGTTCTCGATAATGCAAACCCGGACTCTATACCTGGCGCCCATCTTCAGGCCCTGGAGTCTGGTAGAAGTTTGGTTGATAATCCTTTTTTCAGTGTACTCGCCTTCCACACTGCCGTCCAATTGGAACTGAACCGTATAAATAAGCCCTTCCTCACTGTAAGCATTCCAGCTGAGGGCCATTTCGTCACCGTTTTTATTCTCGGCTGTAAAATTGGTAATGCTGTTTTTCATACCAGCAGGTCGGCGGGCTCCGTCAAAATAATTATCATCAGGATCTGTCAGATCACTCAGGCTAGTTGTTTTATAATCATATTGTTTCAGGCTATAGCTTTCATCCTGAAAATGTTCAAACACAACCGCCTCGCTGTCTCCCACAAAGCAGGGGTAATCACCCTCTTCACCTTGAGCTGTAATCAAACGGGCCGCAGAATCAGGATCACTTCCGATTTGATCACCATCTTCAGCCACCACGCGGATATCACTATCAGAGTAGCGGGCTATATAAACCGAGTAAAGGTCCTTTTCATAGCCGCGTTCCGATACATAGGCAATCTTCGACTGAATCTTGTAATCATCGTTTCCAATTTCATCGGGATAAACGCTTATCCAGACCGGGTAGGAATCCCTGGCATTGTTATTGGTTACATCCACCCGGATATTGGTGTTCTGGGTATCCAAAATTGCAATATCTTCGTCACCATCATAATCGGTGGTGTAAACAATAAAGCGGTCATCAGGTGAATAATAGGGGAAGCGGGCGTTTTCGTCAGATTCAAAAATCTGATTGACATTGCCGCTTTCAAGCTCAAAGGAATAAAGCTGCCACAAACCACCGGTTTGTCTGGCGCTGAAAACCAAAGTACTTCCGTTTGAATTAAAGACAGGGCGTTCAATTTTGTAGCCTTCTAGTGAACCAAGGTCGAGGCGTTCCAGTTCCTGGGATTCTATATTATAGAGATAAACATTATCATAGGCATAGGGATTGCCAGCATTTTCAAGCTCGAAATATTTTCCAATATAAAGGTCAAGCCGGGATGTAAAGGCCATGACACGACCGTCGGGAGACAGGGCCGGATAATCCAGCGCCCCTTCAATCCGAGGTAGACTGTCAGAGGACAGAATCTTTCTGAGGTCACTGCCGTCGGGCTTGGCCGTCAGGATTTCACCTTGCTTGATAAAGGCAATTTTGTTGTTTCGTACCTTTGCCCGCAATTCCTTGTATTGAGGAATCCGCAGCATGGCCAGTTTGCCCGAGCTTCGGCTGAGAATCAAGGCATAGAAATACTCCCTGTATCCTTCTTCCCTGACCACAATGGACATATCAGCAATATCATTAAAAAATCCGGCTTCCAGATAATTGGTGTAACCGGGCTCAAGATTATAATTAAGGGTACAAACAGGAACAAAGGTGTCGATGGTTGGTCCGTTATTCTGAAAAAGATCGAAGACTTGAATGTCCTGACGTGTCTGATCAAAAACAAAGGCACGGTCACCGAATGTCCTTATGATACCAGGTGTCAGGAATTCCTTTTCACCCATGCCGTATGAACCGAATTGATCGACCAGCGAATAGCTATCGGTTAGCCGCAGAATACGCTGGTTATAGAAATCGGCCATCAGCACACCCATATCATCCTTGGCCAGACCCACATTGGTTCCCATGGCCCCGGCAGTCCGTGTGTTTGGAATCACCACATACTCGGAATCAAAAGCTTCGGGAATCATCTTATCGGTCATGGGCAGCTCGGCCAGATAATTTCTGTCAGCGAAACTCACATAAAGGGCTGAATCATCAAAGCTCATATCCACCAGCTCATCGGCCAATGTCAATGTTTTCTGGATCTCAAATTGCCCATAGCTATTGGTGACCAACTCGTAGATCTCTGAAGCTTCATCAATATGGGAAGCGATAATCAGATGGTCCGGGTCCAATGCCCTTACAATCACAGGGTTCTCAATATCCAGGGATGTCAAATTGATAGTGAAAAGCAGTTGGGAAATATAATTGGCATCCTGACCGATTTCAAACACATCGACCACATAATGAGTTGAACCTTCGATGGTCTGCTCTTTGAGCACATAGATGCGTTCCGATTGATCGGGCATGGTCAGGGTTGAAAGCGAGATCGGTGTGGGAATCAATTTGTGGGAAGCCTCTTTAATCTTCTCATGAATAATAAGAGTTTGTGACACGCTAAAAATATTGCCGTCAGTGGTAATCACCCGGACGCGCGGGTTTCTTTGCTTGATGTCAGAATAAATATGACTTCGTTCAAAGCTCCTGGCTTCATCGGATGCAGGATTATCATTGAGCTGGATTTCATCATAAACCCCGTCACCATCATAATCGATGCTCCATGAGGAGATATCAGACACATTTGCATAGCAGCTAAAGGTCACTTCTGTAGGATCAGACTCCCCTTCCACCGCATGGGTTGAAAGAATCATTTCAATAGGCATAACAATCAGGTTTGCTTTGACCTCCAGTTCCCGTTCAAAAACCTTGCCGGTCTCAAAAACCGTTGCGATTTTTAAAGTTGAGGAAACCTGCTTTTCAACTGTACCAGGATTAACCATGATGTTTTCCACAAAGAATGTCCGGTCGGGATTGATCACACCCTTTTTCCAGCCAGAATAATCACCAGGACTGCCCTGTTCGCAGAAAGGATCGAGCACATAGATTTCCATGCCCGATCGGATATCCTCCCGGATTTTCCCCACAACGGTTAAGGGTGAGTACTTCACGCTGTTTCCTGTGTTGGGAAAGGTGATTTCACTGATGATGCTATTGTCCACCATGATGCTCTGATCACGGTAATTCCCTACCCCGTCCATGGCCGTAAGAACAAGTTCGGTGGGGCCATCGGTTGTGATCATGCAGGCACCGGTTGTAAAACTACCGTCCGCTTTCAGTTCGACCTTCACACCATTGGAAAGGCTTAAACTGCTCAGAGAAGCATCGGTGATGGCCCCGGCTTCGCCAGTAATGGTAACTGAGTCCAGGATGCCCTGGGAATCGTAATTACGCTGAACATCGATGCGTTCCCGATCAAAGGTCGGGCGATGGATATCCACAAAAAAGCTGTTGCCCAATGGAGCGGTTTCTTTATTATCATAACGGGCTTTCACGTAGAAAGAGTGGTTGCCGTCTTCAAGGTTGTAATAGCGGACATTGCGCCAGTCCCTGGACCAGGCGCTCCACAGGGCTTTGTCGGGATTAGCCAGTGAATAGGAATCAAAGCTATAGGAATATTCGATGTCCGAGTTATATACCCTTTCGCCATTCTCATCGCTGATAAAGCCCTTCCATGAGAAGAACACATCATTATAAGCGATGCGTGAATCCACCGAATTGGTAAAAAATACCTCTGGTGCCAGGTTTAAGGAAGTGCTTTCCAGTTCCAGGTAAGCAGTGCGGATATAGCTTTCTTCATTATTATCCATGGCGCTTATACGTACCCTGGCCGTGTAGGTGCCTTCTTCAGGCACAAGCTTATTATCCATAAAGAGATATCCCTGATTATTCGTCACATTGGAATAATGATGAGGCAAATCGAATAATTCACCATTCTGGCGAAATTCAAGATTAACCTCCAGGTTACCAACCCCCTGGGCAGTATACTGAAGATAAAAATCAGCCGTACCGGCATCTTTATCCAGCGAACAAAGTGAAAATTCATCAATACTGAAATGAAATTCAGTATCGCTATTATCATCTTTTAGAATGATTTCTTTCCAGTCAAGTTCTATATTTTCACGAATGGCATAGGTGATGCCCTTGTATTTCAAACGGAAGGTACAGTTATAAATACCATAGGCTTCACCAAAGATGTCATCATAATAGAAATAAGCCCGTAAATCAGTGACACCATTTCGTTGTTCCAAAGGCCTTTCTCCCGAGAATTCCACCTGATCAGATTGTCGATTCGCTTCATATTCGATGGCAATATCATCCAGAATTTCTGGAGGAACATTTCCGTTACCTACCAATCCAATAGAGATCATGTATTGGTAAACAACATCTTTAATAGTAGTTTTTTCAGGTTCAGGATCAGCCTCTAATGAAGCCAGAGGAATATCATCAATCTTTTCCAACCCTTCAAAATCCGGTAATTGCGCTTGGGAAATCGAATTTTGAAAATAAAAAGTATCGGCTTTAAAGAATAGATCCTGGGAGGTTTCAAAATTCTCGAAATTGATTTTCAAACGTCCATCATTTTGTGGTTCAAATGGAATCCAGCTTCCGCCAGGAGTACCCAGAATCCAGGAGGAAGAATCCTGGTTCAGGAAATCCTGGCACAGATAGATCTCTTTATAGAGGGAACTTGTGTTTTCACCGGTTTTCTGAAAGATTTGAAGCCCCAGACCGGCATAGGTCAGATTTTCTGTATCGAACAAATAGGAATGATCGTAATCAAAGGTAAATGTGAGATCGGTGGGTTCTCCGCTAAACAGAAAGGGCATGTAATCCACAAGGTTGAAAAGCGGTTTATTATCGAGATTGAAGGTAATTCGGTCGTTGAATTGGTAACCGTTGATGGTCATAGAAGCATCGACCTGATAGCGGCCTCCGGGATAATTGATTAAATCAATAATCGGATTTTCACCTTCATGGAATATTGAATTATGAGTGGTTTTCAGAATGTAGTGATAACTATCGGAATCAACCGTAAAACCGTTTTCCTCTTCCAGCCGTATTTGCTGTACCGCTTTATCAAAGACCAGCTTAGCCGGATTCCTTAAATGCAAATTCTGCTCCTGATAAATTGACTGGGCATAATATTTGGAGATGTGGATTTCATCAAGATAGCCTTCGGCAAAGACCGTTTTATTCATATTACAACCTAAAAAGAGATTATCTCCTTCTGGAAGCACACCATCCAAGGTTCCAAAGACAGGTAAATTAGCATTAGCAACTCCTTCTTTAAAGGCAGCGATCTTCCCATTGATGTAAAAATAGACCACATGATGGTCCTGATCCCAGGCCAATTGCAGATGGGTCCAGGAATGGTTGATTTTCACATTCGAGTGTAATTCGATATCTGGATCACCATTTTCTTCCTTGACATAGGCATAATAAACCGCCTCACCGTTCACCAGCTCACCGCCAATTTTAACATATTCAGAATCCAGGATGACTACTTTTTCATTTACGAAGCCTTCTTCATTGATAATAAAAGGTTTGTACCATAGATCGATTGAGCCGGAAACATCAAAAGCGAAAGTGGTAGTTGCAGCCGTTGAATCATATCCTTGGACCTCGGGAAGTTTATAATAGCCATGGTTCAATATCATGTTATTTCCAAGTGTAATATTCCCGGTTGTTTCTATATATATTTTCACCTGGGCCGGAACCATCTCAGTAGAATTGTCATAGACAAAATGAAAGCTACCTTCTAATGGTAATTCCATTCGCTGTTCAATTCCATTAATTGACATACAAATCCAGGCTTGCTTTTCAGAATCCAGGTGAATCACATTACCGGTTATGGAATACCAGGAATCGGTACCCAGTCCGTAATTGGAGTTTTTATCTCCGAAATAATAAGTACCTTTTTGGACATTTTGGTCTAAGTTCAGAGTAAATTGATCGACACCGCCTGAAGGTTCCAGATTATAATAGACTGCCGCCTCAGCGTCGCGAAGGACAACATATTCACCATCATCATCGGAAATAGTTTTAAAAAAATTATTATGAAAAGATGAGCCTTTGAAAGCTCCTCCATTATTCGGTATTGAATAATCGACATTTTGGTTTTCAATAAAGGCATCACTTGAAGTACCATTTTTACTACGTATATTAAGATTATTTAATTCTAAAGAATCATTAAAAGAATAACTTAAATCTCCCACTGTATTTTCGTAATAGAGATTAGTAAAACGAATGATCTCTTCATCAGTAAGTATCCGATTGATATAAAAGGGATTAGCAATAGAATAAAAACCAGTATTAAGCTCAGAACTATTCTCTTCAGGTCCGAAATAGAGTTTTGAAAATAATTCTCTTAAGGATGAAAGCTTACCAGAAGGATAATTAAAACTTTGCCGGTATTGTACAGTATCAACCGGGGTTTCAAAATCATTGTCCTGATGCTGAACAATGATATCAATTTCAATATTTTCATCTACAGGATCATTTACAAATTTCAGAGTAATATAATTCCAGGAATTCAGTTTTGAAATACTGCTTTCACCCAAGCCTATATCAAGATCAACTTTCGTATCATTTTCTCCGTAAAAACTGGCTTCATAGCCGTAGGCTTGATGAAAGAGATCTAAAACAGGAACTTCATTTTCGACTCCATAATCAAGATATAGAACTTCATCACCACAATTATTCTGGAAAGTCAGAATGCGTTTATTATCATTGCCATAGGAAGAATCCATGATATTCTCATCTTCGATACGAAGCCAGAATGATAATGATAATTCATCGGTGTCCTGATCCAGAATTGCTGTGCAGTCCTCGATAGAGGTATCATTGATGTAATATTCATGTTGGAGTAATAATGGAATATTGCCATCTTCATCGATGGTTCCGTTTTCATCCTGATAGTTAATATCACAAACCACAAGATCAGAAATGATGGTTTCAGGGGGATCTTCGCTATCAACTGGAGGGAGATTTCCTGTAACATAGATATCTTTGATATCAAGACCAAGGGCTAAGGGGTGGTATTCCAGTTCAAGAGTACCTTGATTCACCGGCAAATGATCTTGTGTAAAAATAATAGTTGAAGCAGCAGCTAAAAATTCACTTTTTATATCCGTTATATCAACTACATAGTAAAGGTATTGTAAGCCATCAATAATAGTACTATCATTTAATTCAAGATAACCATCCTCTGGCAGACTCGGATAAACCCGTGCAACACTATTATTGTCTTGAATCCCTTGTTCTAAACCGTAAGTCCGAAAACGAATGACATCTTCATCTGAATTTCTGAATAGATCACCAGGAGATTTAAAATTTTCATTTTTTTGGATTTGAAAGACGATGTATTTTTTATTGTATTGGTCGAGGATTGTGTTGTCTGTTACAATTGGATTTGATTGCCATTCTGTTGTGCCATTACTAAAAATATATGCAGCACCAGAATACTTAATAGATATATCACTAACATCATAATCCTTCATATGGGCCCCAATAATTGAGTAATCACCTGCTACTGCAACATCTAAGCCAAAGCGATCATTAACATTCTGATCTGGGGCTAAAAGTATTTGCTCACTTCTCCAAGATCCATCAATTTGTCTCATATAGATATGTCCCGAACCAGACCAAACATCACCACCCGAACTCCCAATAATTGCACAATCTCCTGAAATTGATACCGAATAACCAAATCGATTATCTTCTTGATCATTACTTGCATATAATATTTTTTCATTACCCCAAGCACCATCAATCTGTTTAGTATATATATAAGCGGCACCTGAATTATAATTTGAATTATCATTATTACCATCTTCGCCCTGTGCTGCAACAATGGCATAATCTCCCGAAATTGCAACAGAGATGCCAAACCAATCATTTGGTTGACGATTAGAAGCTTTAATTATTTGCTCATCTCCCCAACTACCATCGAACTGTCGATGGTAGATAAAGGCTGCACCAGTTCCACTAAAAAATGTACCACTATTGCCATAATTATACGCGCCAATGATAACATTGTCACCAGAAATAGCTACAGATTCTCCAAAGAACTCAAGTCTTTGCGCATTAGAAGGTAGAATTTTCTGTTCATTTCCCCAAGTGCCATCCGGTTGCCTTTTATATATGTATGCTGCTCCTGTAGCTTCATCTTTATAGGAAGCACCGATAATAACATAGTTACCGGAAATTGCTACAGAACAACCAAAAGTATCACGTAATTCTCCATCAGAAGCATGAATTATCTGTTCATTACCCCAGGTTCCATCCAGTTGTTTCTCATAAATGTATGCAGCTCCAGTATCAGCTTGAGATGAAGCACCAATAATTACACAATTACCTGAAACTGCTACAGAATAGCCAAAATAATCATGTGATTTTCCATCAGAAGGATGAAGCACCTGCATAGTTCTCCAAGTACCATCAGATTGCCTTTCAAAAATATAGGCAGCTCCAGCATTTATAAGAGAGTCACCAAATTCTCTGTCCTCATGAGGAGCACCAACAATCGCATACAAATCTGACATTGCAACAGAAGAACCAAAACTGCCAGAAACTTGAATATCAGAAGATAATAATTTCAAAGTGGATAGATTTTCAATCAAGATAAAAGCATCATCCTCAACCTCATCCTTCACACGTACCATCTCCAACAATTTAGCCGGAGCAAATTTCGTATGTTCAGGAAAAGGTCTGTTAGTATAACCAGTCTCATGAGCAACCATCGGTTCACCATCATAATCCGGCAGTTCAATAGGCACTTCCCGTTCTTCCACCGCCTGGGGCCGCTTCAAATCGGCAAAACCCTCCACATCGACAGCAGCGGTCTTCCCCGATTTATCCCGCACCTCCACAGCAATATCAGCAAAAACCGGGTCTAATTCCAACCCAGCCCACAACAATTCACAGAAATCATCACCTGTCAAAACCACTTCTGGTTCCAGGTTCAAAATATCATTTCCGTAATGAAGAAATGCCCGGTTAAAATTGGCCTCACTCACCTGAGCTCTTATCTCAACAATGCGTGTAAAATCATCGGAACCTTGCACCGCGGCAATACTTACCTTTGGCGCCATTGAATCGTATAAAAAACTGTAATTGAATTTTGTTTCCTGATTGTATTTATCAATAGAAATCACATCAATAATATTCCGACCCTGCTTAATTGAAGCCTCATCAAAGTGAATTTCCACAGTCTCGGTGCTCGCTAAATCCGCCATCAGTTTTTGAACCAATTTTCCGTTTAAAAACAATTGAACTTCACTGTTTAAATCTTTGGTTATTTGAATTAATGGAAATGAATTCAGTGGCAATCCGGTATCACTTTCCAGGCTGTTATCATAATAAGTATCATCCAACGCCGGATCAAAAACCACTTCTGTCGGCATAATAACATCACTGTCATTGACATCAAAAATATAGTCTTCCATGCCTTCCCTACCAGATAGAGAAGAACTCATAGTCACAGCATTGGCTTGAAGCAAATCACGGTATTCAAAGGTCCACTGAATACGGTTTCGGCCCCTGATAATTCCTTGCAGATCAAGAACCTTACCCTCAGAATCCTTGAGGCAGTATTCTGAGGCATTCATTTTGTCTACTGTACCAATAATTTTATTGTCCTGATCAAAATTGACCGTAAGACTGGCTGTGACCATACCATTCAAAGGCAGATCCTCCCGGCCTTGTTCAAAAATAAAACGAATAGGAATGTTCTTGAGAGTCGCCTTCTGTTCCTCACTCCAGTTATCCGGATGAATCAAAGAAAAATCAGGCACAAAATGAGTATTCTCAAAATCCTTGGTAATCTGTAAACGCACACCCTTTTTCAGGTAATTATAAACCGGAATAGTGGGAATCACGGCAATGTCAAAATTCTGGGTAATGCTGTTTCCAAGCATTGCTGTAAAAGGAATGGCAAAGCGGTTCCCCTTTTCCACAGCTATAATGATTTCATCACTGCCATTATCAAAGGTCAGCCCCGGGGTATAACTTTTAACCAGTACTTCATCGAATTGCTCCAAGGAAGTGATTTCACCGACTACCGCATTGGAACAGGTGAACACATAGGGTGAACCATCTGACTCGGTAGCTGTCAGTTTAACAAGATCACTGACAGGAATAGCGCTCCCGATCTCGATCGCCGGATCCAGGCTGTATTCAGCCTCAAAGCGGATTTCCTGCTGGTCAGCTGGCATGGTATAGACGAATGAAGGATACTCACCTTCTGATGAGGCCAACTCATAGCGAAAGCCGCCGGGGTTTTCAATATAGATTACTAGGTCCTGGCAATTGGGTGCCAGACGGATTTTGCCACTAAAAGTTCCGGCTTCATAACCCGATTCTGAATTATTCAAACTAGCAGTGGCAATAAAACTGGCAAAAGCCTCACCGTCTACAGGTGCTTTATCCAGAATACCCTGAGAAAGGACTTCCCCGTCAACAGCGCTTCGAAGTTCGTAACCCACCACAGCGCCTGAAAGGCCAAAATAGGACCCACTGAGTTTCATGTCACGAATACTGGTGTTCACCGGATAGGTAGAATCAAGATTCAGCGATACAGGCTCTGCCTCACCCCATTGATATTCAAGGTCCCATAAATGGTTTTGAGAGGTAACGATCTCAACCACAAAATCACTCTGTGCATGGTTTCCTAAAGCGTTATCGCATTGAACTGAAACATCAACCTTGGAACCCACCACCTTATCGAGGTTCAACATTAAATTAAAGGAGCCATTCCGACCAACCGGAGAGCTGCCAAGGGGCAATGAACCGTTAAAAAGTTCAACGCTTTTAACCGTGCGGTCATAAACATAGCCCTGTATAGGCAATTCCAGGCTTTGACCCGGAGCATTGGCAATTTTGGCAGTAATCTTTTTAAAGACCTCAAGACCACTGATAGAGGGGCTTTCCTGAGTTGAGCCGTTAAAACCAAAATTAAAACGGATAAAATGGTCCTGATTCCCGGAATTGGCAATGAGCTCGGGAAATTCCACATATATTTTTTCAAGGCCATCAGCTGAATCATAATAGTGGCTTAGTTTATAAGCCTCGGAATCCAGCGTCCCGGCATCGGCATTGTCCAGCAATGTCACCAAGTCGGAAAGTACAAGTGCCGGTATTGCCTCTGTTTCCATATCATCTTGATCCAGAGAATAAAGCTTAAAGCTCATTTCAATATTACCATTTGCTTGAAGCCATCGTGGGTCCACATTAAAACTGAAACCACTTAAACCTTCGATATCCCGGTTAAGGTAGTCAAATTCACATGACCCGCTTGTCACGAATTTTTTATAAAAGATATAGCTATCCAGATCAGTGGCATCGGGATAATTTTCAGAATCCAGACCCATATAAAAGGCACCCGATTGGGTAAAGAAAATCTTATGGCCTGTTTTTTCCAGCCCCCCATAAGAATCAAGAGCATAGGAATCAACCGAATAGCCCAAATCTTCAAGCACGCGTTCGAAAAAAACCTGTCCCCGGTGTACTGAATATTCATAGACTCCACTCCCTGTGGTGTCTTTTTCAATAACAAAATAAAAACGCTCATCTTTAAAACCGGCACCGGCCAGGGTGTCAAAATCCCATGAACTCATATCCAGGCTACGCCTGAAATAGCTGCCAGTCTTGATATTTTTCATGATCACTTCGGCGCTATCACCATTTACAGGAACCACAAAAGCCTCATAACTGCTGTCTGCATAGGGTCCGTAAATTACAGCCGAACCGCTTAAAGGTCCCGCGCCATCCAAGAGTGGCAATGAATCTTCCACAAAAGAAGATCCGACTCGGCTGTAAAAACGGATATTCCCGGTTGCATCATCCGTACGGATAACGGCTCCCATGGCATTTTTTGTCAGGATAAAATCCAGAATATGAGACCGGTTTTCAAAGCCAAACTTATCCAGTTTATTCACCACCAGACGACCACCTGATTCACTGATACTATTGATAGCAAACGAATAGAGGTTTTTATACAAACTGCCGTAAAGGTAGATCTTTTCTGCCTGAATGCGAATGAATTGAACATGGGCCATATCTTTTTCTTCAAAGGAAATATTAATAAAATCAGCCTGGTCGTCATCATTCTCGTTAAGCAAATAAAGGCCGGAATTACCATTAGAAGGAATATTGGAAGCCCCCAATAAAAGCCCTAGCCGGGAATAGGCCAGGCTGTAACCAAAAAGACCGGTACGTCTGGCGTATATGCTCCAGGAGGATTCACCTAACGCTTTTTTATAGATTTCCACCAGGCTTGAGGAAGCATTAACCAGTGCATAAAGATTTCCATCAGGTGCCTGGGCCATGTCCTTGATACCAACTATTCCCAGGTTCTCGATGGTTGGTGTTTGAGCGTTTAAACTGATTTCACCTTCATCACTGACAGCAATAACACTCGATTCAATAACCTCCCCATCAATGCCGTTGAATTTTTCCAGTTTGTCCCTGGAATCCAGAAGATCTGATGAATAAACATTTGGCTGAACCAGATTGATCCAGAGCCGCTGGTTATCAACATAAACATAGCGGGTGATTTTATCGTCCCAAACCTGACCCTTCTTGTTCTTGTAAGCGACAATTTTGATTTCGCCGTCACTTAAACCTTGAAGGGAAATGGGATTTTCCATAAAAAAACAATAAGGGCTTTTAGCAGCAGAATCTGGCGCCGATTCAGTCGTAATTACTGAGTTTTCATAGGTATTAAAAAGTGATTTCAGCGGTTCAATAGGGTTAAAGGGATAATGAGTCACCTCTAATGTGACTGTGTTTTTTTCATGATTCAATTCAAAGGGATCGGTCAAAGATTTATATAAAGAGTCGATTTCTCCATTAACTATCAGGTAAGACTCACTGCCGGCCTTAAAACCCTGGTTTTCTTCAGGCTGCATGAAGCGAAATAAATGAGAATCCTTTTGATAATAAACCTGGATGGAATCCTTGAAGCGAATGCTGGAAACACCGGGATCAGTAATATAATAGGGAGTATCTGCGGCAACATAACTTATCACCCCGCTTGGAAAATATAAAAGATTATTAACATTTCGGGTTATCTTTACAGACGCCCCAGCTACAACCAGAATTTTTCCTTTAAATTCATCATCTTCCCAATTGGCACTGCTATCAAAAAGCATGGTACCGGCTATATAAACCTCATTCGATTCTGGATCCGGGTTTGAATATAGAAAGTCCCCAGTGTAACTAGCGGTTGCTGTAATATCATTAAAGCCGCTTTTTAGATGAACATGCCGATTAAAGCTGCCATTTTTTAACACAGCCTGCTCGCCGTTAATAAAAACACTGTCCAGTGATGATTCAACCTGTACTTCCACATAATCACTATTTAACAAAGCATGGTCCAGTGGTGAAATAATCCGAATATCAGATTCCAGGTCTGAAGAAAAAACCGTAACCGAATGGCTGGCAATTTCCTGCTCCAGAAAATCAGCCCGAAAAAGGCGGGCTGTCAAGGTATTAAGCCCCGGTTCAAGTTCCAGGCTTGTATCCACGCTGTCCTGTGCATAAAGAAAGCCAGAGTTCACGGAAAAGCTTTTTTCTGAACCATCCATGCCTTCATTAAGCAATTCCACCACATAATCCCCCCGGGAACAAATCAAACTCAAATTTACCTGACTGGAATAAAGGGCCTGGTTATTTAAAGGACGCCTTATGCGTATAAATTCTTCGCCCATGGCCATGGTAAGTCTGAAAAAAGAAGAATTGTCCCAGACAACATTATTCAGTTGGGTTTCATCGTTTTTCAGTAATACTCCATCGGAAAAACAAAGCTGCTGATAGTCATCGGAAGGGCCGATAACGCGGAAATAAATATCAGCAATAACACCGTTTTTCCCTGTACTAAACTCCGGCTCAGTCAGGCTGAAGGAAACCGCGATTTTTGATTGATCAAAACCCTTTGAAACCGAATTCTCGGCATAAAGAAGTTCTCCCTGGCCTTCACTATAACTAAAATCTGTTTCACGGATTTCATCAAACATCAAAGTGGATTCATCATATTCCACATAAAAAAACAGATTATGAAGCCCTGGGTTATTTTCAAGTATCACCCTGGCTCTGACAAGGTCGTTGAGATGATACTCAGCCCCATCCATCTCTATAACAACCCTGGGCTGCGCCCAGAGATTTATCAAAGTAAAAAGTATCATCACACAGATGAATCCGGATTTTTTTAACATGAAAGGTCTCCTTTTTATAATCACAAAGCCCCAATCCAGGGCAGATTTATTTTTTTATCCTAGTTTCCGTGAATTTTAATAAATACCGAATTGCTTGGAATCTAGATATATTTAATTTTCTGTTAAAAGTATTTTATAATTTTCCACTCCATCAAAATCGATATTGGTCGATACAAATTCGATTCGGAACCCTGTAATATTCCTGCCAAAATCAACTCTATTAACTGACAGGTTCAAATTCTGTCTGATTTCACCATATACAATTTGAAGATTGTTTTTTAATGGACTATCTTCTTCAAATACAATTTGCAATGAATACAATCCATCTGGGGGTATTGAATAAAAATCCCTGTCCTGGAAATCACCATAGTTGAAACTGTAGATTAAGCCATCATATTCACCAGGTGAAATTTGAATAGCATCAATAACATCATTATTGGGTTCATAACTATCTATTTTGAAACTATACACAGCCGCTATAAAGTTCGGATTTTTGGCCGATTCCCCACCCTTTTTTAAAAAAGATATTCTGTAATAATAAACTTGATCGCGATTAGCTGAATAATCATCATAAAATTCAATCTCACTGAATAAAGTCGCCTCCAGGGCCTCTTCTTTTTTATCTGTATAACGGTAAATATTATACCCATCACAGCCTTCAACCTCATACCAGCGTAATTCAATGTGATCATCATATTGCAGGGAAAAAGCTTCAAGCCCCTGTACAGTACCTGTTACATTTACTTCCAGTGGAGATTTTTTCTCCTCTTTTTTTTCAGTTGAATTTATTCCCGGGCATGCTGTTAAAAGCAGTAATATCATTGCACTAATAAATAAAATTATGAGTTCTTTCTTTTTTTGCATAATAGTATAATCCTTTTTTATTGAGGCTCTTACAAAACTTCAGTTTTGTAAAACCTTTAAAAATTACGTATAAGCTAATTTACTATAGTTTAATAAGTTATTAACTTTTCGTTACCTGCCAATTGCTAATGGCAGGGCTTTGGCAATTGGCTTTATTATTTTTGTGAATATTTTCCAAACAAACTGCCATAATGACAAAATCAGAAAATAAATGCTATCAGGCTGAGCCTTACTCATGCAAAATAGGTTATTTACTAACTAAAACTATTTTTATTATTGTTTTACGGAATTTGTTTAATATTAGTTTTAATTAAAGCAATTTTTATGCCAAGTTATAAATAAATGCTATTTCCTTTTATTATGGTTAATTAAGGAAGGAACCTATTTTCTCGAAGGGAATTAAATTATGCAAAATGCATAACTAAATAGCTTATTTCAAATAATTTTATATATTATAGAGAATTAAAAGCTATGCAAAATGCATAGCCCCTATGCATTTTGCATAGCTCATTAATATTTTGGTATAAATACACAATAATCAAAATAAAACATCATTTTTTACCCCACACCCAAAAAAAAACCGGCCCCGGAAAACAAAAACCTTTTCCAAAGCCGGTCCAATTATCTTGTTACAAAACATCAATTATTCGACTTGCTGATAAGCCTTTCCAGCCGCCCCTGATCAAAACCCACAATTATTTCACCATTAAAGTCTATCACAGGCACTCCGCCCTGGCGGGATTTATGCAGCATTTCATCTGCTTTCCGCTGGTCACGTGTTATGTCAAACTCGGTGAACTTTACTCCCCTTTCGCGGAAGTATTTTTTGGCCACCTGACAGTAGCCGCAGCTGGGTGTGGTGTAAATGCTTACAGCCATAATCTCCTCCTTGTTAATTTACTGATAATTTTTCAATCGCCTGTTTTAAGACTTCTTCACTTTGAAGCCCCACAAACTGTTTGGCTACTTCACCGTCCTTGTATATAATCAAAGATGGAATTCCGGTTATGCCGTAGCGCATGGCTACTTCAGGGTTGTGGTCCACATCAAGTTTCGCAATAACTGCTTTTGTTCCAATTGATTTGGCCAGGTTGTCGATAATTGGCCCTTGCATGCGGCAAGGCATGCACCATTCAGCCCAGAAATCAACCAGGGTTATTCCATTGTTGATGGTTTGGTCAAAATTATCTGTGGTCAAGTGTTGTACACCGGTTACTTGTTCTGCTTTCATCTTTGTCCTCGCTTTCCGTTTTTTTATCGAAGGCAGCTATGTATCAAATTGGCTTTCTCCGATAAAACAGGGTCTATATCGTGTTACCCTTTATTTATATCGTAAATATACAATATAAATACAAAGGCGTCAAGCTTTTTTGGAATTTTTTTATCATATTTTTACGATATAAATACAGGACATGCCTAAAAGGCGGTCAATGGCATCTCTGCGTTAGGGATTGGAGCCATGGCCTGGCCTTTTTTCAAAAAGGACAGGCCAAAGCGTTTTTGCGCTTGCTTTTTCAAGCGCAAAAACCTTCGCAGCGACAGCGAAGTGGCGGAAAGCCCGGCCTGAAATACCCCTGGGAATAGCAGGCAACGCCCATGGAATTATTCTGTTGTTGCCAAATATTCATGGTCCGGATTTTTATTGGCGATCGAGTTTTTCATTTTGCTCCCACTGAACCTTCAGGGAAATGCTATCGCTTCGCCCGTAATTATCGAGCACCGAGAGAGTGTAATCACCTGGTTCTGGCGACCAAAGGAGTTCTTGGCCTCTATCACATTTACCGATAAATAATTGATTGGCGAACCAGAACAATTCTCCTGAATCCGCGTCGCTTGCCGCGGCCAGGTTGATCTTGTTTCTTTTCTCGTCATCTTTGCGCAAAAAATAGCTGGTGTTTTCCAGGGGTGATATAATGTCCGGCGCCACCCCCTGGTAAAAGGCAATGCCGCCAGTATCATCAGGAGCGTACTGTGGGGGCACAATTCGGGGCAAACCAGCGTTTTTGAATAATTCCAGCAAATCCGATGGCCAGAATTCCCGCACAACAGCTGTAATGCCCGGGCCTTCGTTTATATCGGTTCGAAAGCCTGTTTGTTTATCTATGAAAATCTGCCGGTGTATTTTACATTTATGAATGGGTGACACACCAGGAATGTACCAGGAAAGCTTGGTCCGGGGGCAATGTTCATTTGGCAAATCACCTGAAACCGCGCAAACTTCAATCTGCCGCACCTTGTCCGAAGGCCGGGAGGGTTGAAGGAAATCTGTTTTTGTCGAGAGAATATCATCGATTATCGAAAACAACAGAGGCGCGGCGATTTTACGTCCCAGAAAAGCCGGGTTTCCCTGCCCGTCAAAATTGCCCACCCAGACACAGGCCACATAACGGTCAAAAACGGCGACTGACCAGGCGTCTTTAAACCCTATGGAAGTGCCGGTTTTATAGGCAACAGGAGCTTGTTTTGAAACAGAAGGCCTGTATTGAAGCGGCGAAGGGTTTTTTTCAAGCATTTTCAATGTCATAAAACAGGCTTCTTTGCTGATCATGGGTTTTGGTTTGGAACTTTTTTCCTCGCCTCTGTATTTTATTTTTTGGTATACACCCATATTCGCGAGAAGTGAGTAGAGCTTTATTAATTCTTCCATGGTCACTTCTGCGCTTCCCAGAACCAGGGAAAGCCCGTAGTGGTTCCTGTTTTTAAGCCCCGTGATGTCACAGGATTTCAGAAAATCATATAAATCAGGATCCTTGATGCGATTAGACAAGGTAATGGCTGGAATATTCCGGCTGTCCACAAGGGCCTGCCAGGCTGGTACGGCACCCCGAAAATCGCTTTGATAATTATCAGGAGTGTATTCACTAAAGCTGGTGGGTGCGTCCTTGACCATGGTCTCGGAAATGATGAGTCCCTGGTCAATGGCCAGTGCATAGATAAAGGGCTTCAAGGTTGAACCAGGCGACCGTTTTGAAACAGTACCATTTACCTGGCCTTGTATGTTGTTGTTATAATAATCGGCTGAACCGATAGAGACCAACACTTCCATGGTGGTGTAATCGCATATCATGATGGAAGCGTTTTCAACTCCAAAACTTTGTTTTGTGCTTAAATAAAATTTCAACTGCCCCTCGCAGCGCTTTTGCAAAGGTAAATCTATGGTCGTTACAACCGACTTTTCCTTGGCTGGAATTTGCTGTTCAAGGTATTCAGTGAGATGTGGAAGCAAAAAGGGAAAAACACACTTAATGGCCACCGGCATGTTCAGCTCTGTTAAAATAACAGAGTCCTCGGGATGTTCCTTGACCCATGCTCTGAAAAGAATTTCCCGGGCATTCAGGAGCTCTGCCGAAAGGCTGTTTGAATCAGGGGCCCTGTTCACCGGGTCCTGGGGAATTACGACAAGCAGGAGCTGCTCGGAAAGGGTGAGTTCCTTAAGTGGTTTATCAAAGTAATAAAGGGCAGCAGCGGTAAAGCCTTCGATATTTCCACCGCAGGGAACAAGGTTCAAATAGGCTTCGAGAATTTTTTGCTTGGAATAAAACAATTCGAGGTACAGGGCGTGAAGGATCTGGCTGATTTTGCCTGGAATGCTGCGGCTATTCAGTTTAAAATGCAAACGGGCCAATTGCATTGTAATGGTTGATGCTCCGAAAGCCCTCTCGCCTTCGATGTAGGTTCCAAAGGCTGCCTTGAAAAGGGCCGCCAGATTAAAACCCAGGTGTGAATAAAAATATTTGTCCTCATGAAGAATGACAGCCTGAATCAAGCTAGGCGGATAGGAACCTATGGTATCAAATATCCTGTATTTTTCATCGTCTGACAGAAAGACACGCAAAACACTTCCATTACGGTCATAATAAATGCGTGAATAATCGATGGATTCAAGACCCTTTCCCCACAGCGCGACAATAAAAACCAACAGGATCACCAATGGTAACCCTGCCAGAGATAATAGAATAATTCGAAGCGGCCTTTTCATGGACTATTCGATAATCAAAATCTTTTTTCCACCCATGGTCCACAAGGATTGATCATACATGGCTTCACCATAAAGGGGCGGCACAACAAAGCTTCCTTTATTAATCGCTTTGGCCAGGTAAGTAAATTCCATAAGGTCCTTGGCCAGGGTCCCGAAAAGCACCAAACGGTCTTCTCTGATATCAATATAATCACTTCTCCACTTTCCCGATTTTTCCGCTTCCCGAACCGATGTAATATCAATTTCAAGACCAGCGGGAATCAAATCCACTAAAGCCGCCTGGTATATATGGGGTGAATCTGTTGAACGAAAACGGAGAGTCACCTTCACTGTGTCGCCCAATTTACAGGAGGTGATTTCTTTGCCATCCTGGCTGAAGAATACACGGGAGCATTCCATTCCATGATGTTCGGCTTTTTCAGGTATTTTTGACAGATAGCCGGCCTTTGTTATTTGATAAAAAAGATTCACCTCCGCCTGGTTATCAATTTTCATCGATTGCGTGTCACGATTAAAAAGGGCCTTTACCAGTCGGTCACCGGTCAGGTTCAATAAACGCTGGTCATCCTTGGTGAAAACTTCATAAACAGAAAAGGTCTTATCGCTCGGATCAGGGACTTGCGTCATATAGGCTTCAATGCCCATCAAGGAATAATTTGCTGAAAAGGTGGTATAGTGGTTCCGGCTTAACTGCGTGCTGATATTTTCAAGCAGCTCGCTGGAAAGCTTTTTCAGATCCTTGGGAAAGTGTTTTGCCATCATATAAAGATATAAAGCGGAAAAGCTTAGCTCATCAAGGTAAAAATAACTTTCATCATCCTTGAATTGGCGCCCAACGCTTTTTATAAGTGATTCGGCTTTGGAACTCTGTTGCAGCATGGCGTAACTTCCCGCGAGGTACAGGCCCACAAAACTGTTTTCCCAACCCTTATGGTTTTTTCTCAGATCGCCCAGAAGTGATTCGATGTAGGATGTTGTCACAAATTCGTTCAACGTTAAAAGATAAATAGCATTGGCCCTGGCCATTACCGATGACCATGAGCTCATGTTTGATGATGCCAGCGACTGGGCCATGCCGATGGCTTTGGAAAGCATAGATGTGGGCACATAATAAGCCTTACTCATCGCTTCGGTCAGAAAATGCAAAACATAAAGATTGATAAGAGGATGGTCCTGGGAGCGCTCTGTCCACAAGCCGAAAGAGCCGTCTGGTTTCTGACGGGCTTGTAAAATGGATATAATTTTGGAAACATGCAGTTTTGACTGCACAGGTTCGCTTTCCTGGTTTTTCATGATGTTGATAAATAAATGAGGAAAAGCGCTGCTAACCAGTTGTTCCGTGCAACCATAGGGATAGTGACTTAAAAAGAAATTCAAGCCATTGGCCATTCCAAGTGGGAGATAGGACAATGCCACCTCATGGGTGTTTAATTCTTCCCGGTAGTGACCTGGTAGCACTATTGTTTCAGACCCTTTTTTTGCCGCGCCTGTGAAAATACGCGACTGATACACCACAGCCGGTCGAATACTCATGTATGCCGAATAGCTTGAAGAATCGCCTTTGGCTGAGGCGGTGAATTTAATTTCAGCCGGGCCAAGGCGGTCGTTGACCTTGATTTTTAAAACAATGTTTTCCTCCATAGCCTCGTCGATTTTCAAGGACTGCTTGGCACCTGACACAATGGTCAGATGCTCCGAGGGAACAGCTTCGAAAGCTATCACCGAAGCTTTACCTGAGCCTTTCTGGTTGTTGGTGATATTCACCGACACTTCGAATTCATCCCCCGGAGCCGCGGACATGGGGTTATTGGGCTTGATGATAAAGGTGTCGCGGATCAGGGCATGTTCTTCGGCAGCTCCGATTCTGTCGGGCGACACGGCAACGGCCATTACGCGAAGGTCGCCGTTAAAATAGCCGGGAATATCATAATAAACAGTCCGGGTTTCAGGCCCTGTTTCCAGAATTCCCGACCAAAAGGCAACGGGCACCTGGTCTCTTCGTTTAAAGGGATTCAGATTCCGGGCCAGCATTTCAGCGTCCAGACCGCCGCCAATAGCGGCAAGAGACTGGGCAACCGAAAATTCAGGAAGGATAAGGTCGAGAATCTGTTCAGTGGTAACTTCAAGGGCTCTTTTTTTGAAATAAAAGGCAAGGGGGTCGGGCGTATCATAATTGCCAACCTGAAGAATACCTTCGTCAATGGCAAAAACGATGATTTTCCCGGGATAGTCGGTTTTATATTCAATCGGAAAGGGTTTACCCGGTTTAGCTTCATCAGGCAGCTTGATCCTAATGGGATTGGTGGAGCTATCCTTGCTGACTGAAAAGGGAACACTGCCATAACAAAGAGGACTCATGTATATTTCAGGAGAATCCTGGGCCCTTACAAAGGCGATTGTCACATAACCATTCCCTTCCAGGCCCGAGGGCACGCTAATACGCTGGACCGTGGCCGACCCGTCGGTACTAAACCATTTGTGGGTATAAACCTTGTCGCGTTCGATTGTGATCAAACCCGAACCTTTGTAGGGGGCCTGAATAAAAACTTCGATGCTTTCATTTGTTTTAAAATCATTTTTATTTAAACGGATTTCAAGTTCAGCGCTTCTTTCAAGGCTGCGCTGAATATTTTCATCGCTTACCACCGAGTAATCGAAGCGGCTCAACACCAGTTCTTCTTTATCCATGATAAGAACTTCAAAATTACCAGCCAAAGTGGTGGGAAGATCAAAAGTCCGGCCCTTTTCGGCTATGGAAAATTTTTCCGATTTATATTCATAGGAACGAGGCACAGACTGATATTTATATAAACCGTTTGGCTGCTGGACAAGGGTGGATATGAATTTTTTTTCATTGATTTTAAGAACCAGATCCGGCACAAGGACTCTTCGGAGGGCGGGATTTAAAGCCAGAAAGGATACTTTTCGCGCCGAGTTTTTCTTGATATAGCTTAAGGTACCATCGGCTTTGTAGCCGATCAAATATTCAAGGGGAGAAACAAGAATGGAACTTTCGGTTGAAACGCTTCTGCCGCTTCCCTTTTCAAATGCCTCGGCGTAGAACTGAAGATTGTAGGAAGCTTTTTCAAATTTGCTCAAATCGATATCATATTCGCAGATTCCTTTATCATCGGTTTTTCCTTCTCCCAGAAATTCTTCATAACTTTGTTTACCTAAAAGGGGATCGAAAAAAGAATAGTCCTTAAAGGCATTGAAACGCTTATAACCGGGAGTGAGTGTTATTTGGCCGTTAACCTTGTTTCCTGCCGCGGGTGTGCCAAAAAGGTTTTTAACCATAACTTGAGCTTTTAACTGATCAGGCTTGATCCAGCCTTGGTCTGATAATGGCAGGAAACCGGAGGATATTTTTAAATTATCAGGTAAAAATTCCTCGACCTTTGTGGTGGTGGAACCTAAAAAAACCCTTTCTTCAGAACGCGATTCCTTTTTGATCAAATAAAGGGAAACCTTGTATTCGCCTGTGGGGGAATAGGCCATGGTTGAGTACTTGATTTCTTCCAAACCCGATGAAGAAAGATTAAAAGCTTGTGTAAACACTTCCGCGCCTTTTGAATCGATCACCCGACATTCCAGGGGTGTATTGGCCAGATTGATAGACCAGTCGCCGGCCTTTACTATCATGCCGATCCGCATTTCATCACCAGGCCGGTAAATGCCGCGATCAGAAAACAAATAGGCATTGATTTTACCCGGATCGGTCACTCCCCTCACCCCGCCTATATCAAAACCGGAATAATCAAGGCGCCGGTCTCCGGCATTATAGGGCATAAAGGACAAATCATTTCCTTTTTTAACAATATAGGCGATGGGAGTTTTTTCTTTATCAAAACCAGATACTGATGGAAATTGAAGCTGCCCGTCAAAACTGCTGTAACCGCTAAACAGGGGGTTGCCGTTTATACCAATTAATTGAACCTCGGCATCGCTTATGGGCTGACCATTTGATATGGATTGAATAAAGATGTCCTTTGAACCATTGGTATTGGATTTGACAAAAAACCCCAGGTCTGTAACCATAACAAAACGTTTGTCGCTGTAATTGGAATAGGAATTTTGGCCCCTGACCTCGATAAAAAATAAACCATAGCGTAATTTTTTGTCGGGAATGGTCACAAGATATTTTGTAAAATCAAATGACACAAATTGAGCCTCTCTCGGGTCACTATTGGGAACAGACCTTGTTTCGCTATAGGATTCGGTCAGATTATTCTGGTTGAAATGATAATTATTGAAACGAAGATTCGTCAAAAGCCGGTTGGATTGGGAAACCAGATGGTTAATGTCCTCGGGAATGACCCTCCCCAGGGAAATATTGATACCGTCGATCCCCCGGGTCATGATTGTCAGTTTTTTGTCTCCGCTGAGCGATAGAACAGCACCATCTGAAAGGATTTCCAGTTCTTTGGGATAATCCTTAATCTGGATAATTTCCTCGCTTGGATAGGCCAAATAATAATCGCCGTAAAAACGGGTTCCTTCCTTTAGTTTTATATAGATATACCTTCGGGGCGCCACATTTATTTTAAAACTGTTGATTGAGAAATAGTCCCTTTCGTTTGGTATGGCTTTAAGAGCAAGTTTTTGACTATGGGATAATACCTCGGTGGTTATTTCTTCGAGATTTCCCCAGCGGTGATCAAGGCTTTCCTCAAGACCAGGCAATGCCGGTCGATTTACAGGAAGAACATAGGCTTCCAGATTATCGATCAGCTCTTTCTGGAGCACCTCGCCTTTAGTATTAATGGTGATAACCTGGTCATATTTCTGATCCGGAGTACGCACCAATTGATGGGAGATGGAGTTGACCTTAACATAGGTGGATGAACCTGGAACATTTATCATGGCAGTTAATTGGTTACCAAAGGCTGTTCCTCCTAATCGCGAAGCAATCCCTTTTTGTATGGCCAAAACCATGGTGATATCCGAGGCTGGCATGCCAAGGGGCTCTGATACTATAAAGGCTTTAAGATAATCATCACTATAACTAATCGAGCTGGAATAATCTCTTTTCTCAAATCGTCCGTTATTAGCTTTGATATCGGGTTTAAGAATGATTTTGTTATCAAGGGAGCTTGGATCCAGGGGATAATTGGATTCCAGGACAGCTGTTATTCGCTTGATTTTTTCGTTTTCAGGATCAATATAAAATTCATGGCTTGATAATTTCAACTTTAGTTCAGGAAGGGAAAAAACAAAATTCCATTCAATTTTAACATGTTCTGCCAGAACCTGAGGATTGATTTGCCCATTATAGCTCTGACCAATTGGCCATTTTTCCGAAGGAGAAAAAACCAGGACGGAATCACCTTCCCAGGCCCAGCTTCCTTCGATCGATGGATTCACAGTAATCCCCGATTCAATGGCCTTGTCGACCATTTCAATAGGCGCCACTGAACCGTAAAAGCGAATTCGCAAAGGTTTCAAAGGATCATTCAAAATATCGTAGGCTGAAAGCTGATCAATATAATAATCCACCAGCAGGGGTTGGGCAGCCGGGGGAATGAGTGAAATAACAACAAAAACCGCGATTATCGCTAAAGCGATGATGGCGAAAATCCATGGCTTTTTTTTGATAAAAGATATAACAGGGCTAAAAATGGCCTTTTTGTTATTTGAATCCTTTGTGTTAGACATATAATTCTCCTGAGTAAAAATTCGATTTTTTATAGTAGACGAAATCGCAAGGTATAACAAGTATAATCAAAACATTTCTGGTGTTTGGTTAAAAAAAGTGCCGTGATTCAAGCAAAAGGCAAAAATTCTTTTTATGGCTTTCATTCCAAAATCACTGGTTCAAAGGCGTTAGGGATTAGAGCCATGGCTTGCCATTTTTTCAAAAATGGCAAGCCAAAGCGTTTTTGGGCGGATATTTTCCGCCCAAAAACCTTCGGAGCGCGAGCGGAGTGGCGGAAAGCCCGGCCTGCTGGAATGAAATGGAAGCAGGCAACGCCCTGAAAAATCAATCAATGAAAATCGAAATATTTTATGGTTAATCGAAGCTCGATGTATCTGTTTTTTCGGCTTATAAAAAAATATTAACAGTGAATTTTATGCAAAAACGGCTTGATCAGCCTGGTTGGAAATCCTATATTCACATTATGGATTATCAGGAAATGGCGAATTTGTTTAAAGCCTTGTCTAACCCCAGCCGCCTCGAAATTCTGGAAATGCTGGAACACCATGGGTGTAATGTTACCAAAATGGTCGAAAATCTGAACATTCCCCAATCAACAGTCTCTCAGCATCTTGGGGTTTTAAGAAAATATGATATTGTGGTGACCAAAAAGGAAGGCTATTGTACCTGCTACCAGATAAAGGATTGGAGGATCAAGGAAATCCTGAGGTTGCTGAAAGGGCATTAGCCCCAGGGCAATCGCTTTATCATTTTTATAGTTGTTTTGTCACTATAGTAGCCACCCGTTGTCATTCGGAGCAAAGAGAAGAATTTCATTTGGCATAGACCAATTTTATTCACAAACAAAAGCCCCAAACCAGGCGAAATTTCGTCGTTCCTCCTCGGAATGACAAGAGGTTGCAACATTATTCTTTTAATGCGATGGCCCTGGCATTAGCTCAAGCCTTTTGCAAAGTGACTCAAACTTGAGAGGCCCCGGGAATGGACAGCCCGAAATTTAACCTATGTTAATACCTTGGCGGCAAGTAAAATTCTTGAATCAGGAGAGTTTTTTTTATATCAAGCTTTTGGCATTTAGGGTTACGGCTTTGATTTTTGAGCCTCATGAAGGGCCTTATGATTATTCCCGGATAACCCCAAATAAATCAAATAAAAAAATAAATTCTTCAGATTTCACGGTAAACAAATTGACAAAATCCCTTAATTTTTGTAGATTTCATTACCGATAACTATCTGGAGGCCCAATATATGTTCAAATCAAAAAAAGGCAAGAATTTTCCTCTTCAGGAAACCAAAGAAGCCCAATTATTCAGAAGCCAGTTTCCTTACACAGAAATTCCCAAGATTCTTTTTGACAAGCAGATACCCATGCCCAATCCGGCCAAAAATATATGGATAACCGACACAACCTTTCGCGATGGTCAGCAGGCTCGGCCTCCTTACACACCTAATCAGATTTTAATGATTTTTGATTTGCTTCACAAACTGGGCGGCAAAAAGGGAATTATCCGTCAAAGCGAGTTTTTTCTTTACAGCAAACGGGACAGGGAAGCCGTGGAAAAATGTCTTGCCAGGGATTATAAATACCCTGAAGTCACCTCATGGATACGGGCCAATAGCGAGGATTTTGAACTGGTAAAATCAATGGGTATTAAGGAGACAGGGATACTCACTTCGGTTTCGGATTACCATATTTTTTTAAAACTGAAAAGTAACCGTTCCAAGGTCATGGAATCCTATCTTGATATTGTAAAGGCCTCACTTGATAAAGGAATTATTCCACGATGCCATTTTGAAGATGTGACCCGGGCTGATATTTACGGTTTTTGCCTTCCCTTTGCCGAAGCGCTTTACAAGCTCATGGATGAAAGCAAGATCCCGATTAAAATACGATTATGCGACACCATGGGGTACGGTGTGACCTATCCCGGAGCCATTTTACCGCGGAGTGTGCCAAAGCTGGCCAATGCTTTTGCGGAAGAACTCGGTTATCCGGGGGAATTGCTTGAATGGCACGGTCATAATGATTTTCACCAGGTTCATATTAATGGAACGACCAGCTGGCTTTATGGTATTTCAGCCCTTAATGCCTCGCTTCTCGGTTTTGGCGAAAGGACCGGAAATCCGCCTCTTGAAGCGGCCATTATTGAATACATCCAGCTAACTGGCAGTAGTGATTCCATCGATACCCAATGCATTACCGAAATTGCCGAATACTTTCGAAAGGAAATTAAAGCAGACATCGCAGCCAATTATCCCTTTGTTGGTAAGGATTTCAACACAACCCGCGCTGGTATTCATGCTGATGGTATTCTTAAAAATCCGGAAATATACAATATCTTTGATACTGAAAAAATACTTAATCGACCTTTACGCGTGCTTGTCACCGATAAATCGGGTATTGCCGGAATCGCCCAATGGATTAACGAAAATATCGATTCCATAGCCAGCGGTGAAAAGGAAGTGGTCAGCAAACGTCACTCTGGCATTCGCCACATCAATAACTGGGTAAGCGAGCAGTATGCCAATGGCAGGACCTCTGCCATTTCTTCAGAAGAATTACTGGCCCAGACCCGGCATTTTTTGCCTTCGCTTTTTGAATCGGATTTTGAACAAGCCCGGGACAAAGCCAAGCATCTTGCTGAAAAAATAGCCACCAAAATTTCCAACTCGCCGGTAATGAAGGAAATGGAAAAAGAGGCTGTGGAATCTCTGCTCCATGATTTTACGACAAGAGAAGGCTCAATTCAGTTGATTGCCCTCACAGACCTTGAAGGTAAACGCATCAGCCAGGTTCATACCCAGCGTGGTGAAAAAGGACTGTTCCGGAATCTCCTGAACAAGGACTTTCAGCAGCATGAATGGTTCATCAAGGTTACGGAAACAGGAAAGCCCTATTATTCAGACCTGTTTTTTTCCAAATACACTCACCAGCTCATCATTACCGCGGCGCTGCCGATTTTTGACCAACAGAATACCATGAAAGCCATTCTGGATGTGGATTTTCGTTTCTCAGAGTTGATGAAACTAATTTCCTCGATTCCGGAAGAGATTCTGGAAGTGAATAGTTGATAAAGCTGATAGGGAATATTTTTTTGTCAGGAATCAGGAATCGCCGTTTGACCTGTCAATGAAATTAAAGAAGGATAGTGGGGATGCATCTATCTTCCTTATAATAATGAGATGGTATAGCTTATCACCCTCATTGTGTTATTAAGCTTTTCCCGAGCCCCTCAAAGGGCTCGGGAAACTTGAAATCAGATAAAAAAAACGCGTAAAAACTCAGGAAGATTTTTCCTGATCACTTTTTATTTTTAAAGCAAAAAGGCATAGAAAAACAGCCGTAAAGCCCAACAAAATAAAAAGATTCATGGCGATATCCTTGATTTGCCCGCCTTTTTGCAATCTCTCTATCGCCATAATGGCCCAGGTTTGGGGAAATACATAGGATATTTTCTGTATCATATCTGGCAAAACCTGCCGTGGAATAAAACAACCGCTTATAAAAAAAACAGGCTGCAAAACAAGGCTGGTTATGATATTAGCTTGAACAGCACTTTTTACCAAGGAAGTGATAAGCAGCCCCAAGCCAATGGATGAAAGAAGATAAGCGCTTAAAAGCAGAATAGCCTTCTCTATCTGTAATTTTAAATCAATAGGCAAAATAAAAACCACGATCAGGAGTGTGATAACTATCTGAACCATGAGAATAATAAAAGCGGCCATCGTATTCCCCAGAGCATAGCTAATCCCGCTAAGGGGTGTCAGCCGGATTCGAAAATATGTTTTTTCCTGTTTTTCCACCAACATTAATGCTGTTATGATACTGGCCTGAATCATGATCAGAAAAAAGAAAAACCCAAAGCTTCGGGTCACCATTTCATC
Source organism: Spirochaetales bacterium (assembly GCA_016937215.1). Lineage (GTDB taxonomy): Bacteria > Spirochaetota > Spirochaetia > SZUA-6 > JAFGRV01 > JAFGWI01. The sequence continues at coordinate 39,183 of JAFGWI010000133.1, forward strand.
GCTTAACTGAGCATCGGCCACTTCATGGATTTCAACAGAAAGTGAAGACTTGAGCCAGTTTTGATAGCTTGAAACAAAGCCTTTCATATCGGATGACCATATTTTATGCAAGGCTAAAATTTTCTGAATGAAATTATTTATCTGAGGCTTAACAAAGGCCCTTAGCTGATCTCCCTGGATAGAAATGATTTCAATTTCCGGTTTCACAAGGTTTTTGATGTTTTCACTAAAATCTGAGGGAATTATCAGGGCAAGATCCAATTGGCCTTCCAGTATTCTGGAATTAACACTTTCCCGGGAAATCCTCTGAACAGGGTTTTTCTGACTTTTTGATAAATAGTGAATCAAATCCTCTCCCAGACTTCCTTTATCCTGATTCACCATTCCAACAATAATTCCACGTGATTGGGAAGTTCCAAAGAGGATAATGCTTCCCGCGAAAACAAGAATGGGTACAACAAAAAAGAAAAGGTAGCGAAGCGCGCTTGTAAATGTGAGTTGTAAAAAATGGCTTATTATAATAAAAATATTCCTCATATTTCCTTCCTCCTGGATGTCACAATAAACGATAGCCCCATAAGCAATAATCCAAAACCAAAACAAATCAGAATAGCCGGCATCACTTTTTCCGAGCTTCCATTAAAAATAACTTCAAAAAGCCCCTCTTTCACCCAGGTCATAGGTGAAAATAATTTCGCGGTTTGAAAAAAGGGGACTTCCGGTAAAGGACCATAACCACCGGCAAAAAAGACAAAGGAAAGGATGAGCACATTTAAAAGGGCTTTTAAAGCCTTTGTGTCCTTAATGAGCATTGCCAAAGCCATACCAATTGAAACTGACAGAAAAACTTCACTTAACAGGATAAGAAGTACCTTTAAAATATTTTCGCCAAAATAAATACCTAACAAAAAATTGGATAACAGAAACAGACATAAAACCATAGCAAGCTGTGAAACAAAATTTCCGATGTATATACCCAGAAAAATCGACTCTTTTTTAACCGGGGCAGAATAAATCCGGTTGATTGTCAAATTTGCTTTCTCTGTTTCGATTGTGTAAGAAACCAGAAATGCCCCAAATAACACAAACATGGATAACATTAAAATAGCCATATGATCCATGGAATCAGCCTGAACAGTTCTATTCAATGTTTTATCGATAAAATAATTTTCGTTAAACTCAATGGGGATTTCAGCTTGTTCACTGTCCTTCATGTTTAATGCCATTTTAAAATCATAATCATTCACAAAGGCCCGAATCAGGGATTCAATGATTCCCGCGCTGATTCCTCCGGCATTATTAAAGTAAAGATCAATTTTTTCCGCTTTCTCATCCATCACCACAAATGCCTGATATTGCGCTTGTTCCAGTTGTTTCAGACCTTCATCTCTATTGTCAATTGAATCACTTGAGTTTTTGGTCGCGATTTTTAAATAGTGTTCAAAAGCCTCACCAATGGGCCCTTTGTCGACCACTTGATAGGCCAATGAGATCTCTGCTATGTTATTTGAGGCTGAAAAAACACCGGACAAAGCTGTTCCCAATAATTGTATCAACACCAGAGGAACAATAACCAATATGATCAAATTGGCAGGCTGGGTAAAGTTTTGTTTTAAAATCTTCAATGCTATGATCAGAGTATTCATCACCCCTCCTAGTCCCTGAGTTTTCTGCCGGTTAAGGTCAAAAAAACCATTTCTAGATTCGGAGCTTCCATTCGAAAATCATGGAGTTTAAAGCCCGATTCAGTGAAATAAGAAATGATCTGTTCAAGATTATCTATTCCCAAATCATTATCAATAAGAACCCTGGGTCCCTGCTGTTCGACCCGAAGCACACCCTGAATTTTCCGCAAAGTGTCTATGACAATCGAATAGCTTTGTTTCATGGTCACAACAAAGCGATTATAATCTTTAATCAGGCTTTGCAGCTCTTCACGGCTTCCCTGAGCAATAATTTTTCCATGATCAATAATCGCGATACGGGAACACAGGGATTCAGCCTCCTCCATATAATGGGTGGTATAAATAACAGTACAACCCTTTCGATTCAGCTGCCTTACTGACTCAAGAATATGGTTTCGTGTTTGGGGATCAATACCCACAGTGGGCTCATCCATAAAAAGGATTTTTGGACTATGGGCAAGCCCGCAGGCAATATTCAGGCGCCTTTTCATACCGCCAGAAAAGGTTTTTGGTTTTTTTCGCGCGGAATCGCTAAGGCCGGTAAATTCCAGGGTTTCTTCAACAGCGGCTTTCAATGCTTTTCCTTTCAGGCCATATAATGACGCAAAAAACCTGATATTTTCATAGGCTGTAAGGTCTTTGTAAATAGCCAGATCCTGGGGTACAATGCCTATAATCCGCTTTATTGAAGTGATATCTTTTCTCAAATCTAGGCCATTGATAAAGATGTCCCCTGAATTAACAGAAAGCAAACCGCAGAGAATTTTAATTAAACTTGTTTTACCCGCTCCATTTGGACCCAGCAGCCCGAAAAGTTCACCCTTCCCTATTTCAAGGTCAACATGATCCAGTGCCTTAATATCCTGATATTTTTTGTTCACACCGCTGATACGAATCATTCTTTCACCTCCTAATGCTCTTTATGTAAATAATAAAACATGGAGGTTCAATGGAAACAGAGCTAAAAGTCACAAAATGGCAGTACTTTTGTCCTGTTTTAAGAGGCCATATCTATAGGTGGCTTAAAATATCAGGATTTTTCGCCGGTAAGGTAATAAACGGCAATCTGGGTTCGCTGCTCCAGATCCAGTTTGGAGAGAATTGAAGTCACATAATTTTTAACCGTGCTTTCCGATAAAAAAAGCTTTCCCGCGATGGCCTTGTTAGACAAACCTTTGGCGATCAACTGAACAATTTCCGATTCACGCTCAGTTAAATCAGAAGAATCAAAAACAGATTTTTTTTTGCCTCTATCTGCCTGGAATTTTTCCATTACCCCATTGTCAAAAACAACGCTTCCATTATGAACAAGCTTGATAATGCTTTTAATTTCCTCTGGCGAAATACCTTTGAGAATATAGCCCTTTGCTCCGGCTGCCATAGCAGAATCAACCAGATCATCCTCCAGAAAGGTGGTGAGAATTATGGATTTAACACTTGTTTGACTGCTTATCTCTTTCACTGCTTCTATACCTGTTAATAAAGGCATACGGATATCCACCAAGGCAACATCGATTTTTTTTGTTAAGCAGGCTTCCAGGGCCTCCCGGCCATTGGAAGCTATTCCAACCACTTGAAAATTTTCATCACGGGACAAAATGATTTCAAGGCCCTGACGAATCAGAGGATCATCATCAGCGATTAATACACCTATGGCCATTTACTGCTCCTTTTTAAAAATCATGGTAAGCGAAAAACCCTTTGAATTATCGATCAGCAATGTTGCCCCGGCTTCCCGGGTTCTTTCTTCCATACCCGCAAGCCCCATCCCATGGACAAAATCACGTTTTAACTGTCCATCATCACTTATGGCAACCTTAATAAGCTTGTTCAGTACCATAATCTCCATAAAAACCTTGTCAGCCGAACTATGCTTGATCACATTGGTCAGTGCTTCCTTAAGATTGGCATGAATCACAAGCCACTGCAAATGGCTGATTTCCCTCACATCCCCCTGGACCTTTAACACCGTCTGACAGCCAGAGTGTTTTTCAAACTGATTCAGCTGGTTCTTGATTTTTTCCAGGCTCCATTCCTCAATGTCGGGTTTCAATGTTTTTAAATCACGGCGAATCGAATTCATTCCCCTGGACAAGACCTCACAGACTCCCGAAATCATATTTTCCGCTTTCACAGGATCCTCTTTTAACATCGTATTTGCCGCCTGCAGCTGGACAAGACTAGCGGTTATGCTATGACCAATTTCATCATGAAGCTTCTGCGAAATCTTCCGCCGTTCATCAAGCTTGATATAATACTGGGAATCGCGCTCCCACTGTTCTGTCTGACAGATACGGCGGTTGAGCCAAAGATTTTCCTTCTCCATAGACAGCAAATCCAGAACCTGCTTTTTGTATTTTGATTCAATAGCCTGTAAATAGTGGTAAAACAGCCACAGAATAAGAGCACAAAAAAAATAATCGCTCTTTGGCTCCACAAACACCAAAGGAAGAGCCAGAAAAGAAGCTGTTATGACCGGTGAAAGTCCAAAGATACGAAAAATCCGGATAATATGAATTGGGAGCAAAAAAGCCAAAAAGCTTTTATCCAACAGTAAAATCGTCATCATGGCAAGAATAAGTCCATGAACCATCAACTTGATTATTTTATTTTGAATCAGATCAGGCAGAATAATCAAAAAAAGATAAATCAGAAAAACCAGAAAAAAAACAGAAGTAAAAGCATCAGAGAAAAGATACTTACTGATAAAAACATAGAGACTGGTCAGAATTTGAATAGTCAATAACAAGAATTCCATAATGTAATCACTATTATATACAAAGTTCAATTATTTAAAAGCAGCTAATTTTAAAAGACAAAAAAAGGCAGCCCCTAAGAGCTGCCTTTTTAACTTCTCGTAAAAAAAACAGAATTAATCTTCCAGAGCACCTGAATTATGTCGCAAATGCTTCATGTGAGCATCCACCACAATCGAGCATTTTTTGCCATTATGGTGAGTATATTCCCCTTCAAACAGGCCCTTGCGATATTTTCCGTGAAAATGGCTGTTGTCTTCAAAATCCACATCAATATCTTCCAGTTCTTTCACATCACCCATTTTAATCACATCAAAGGTCCCCTTGCTGATATACAAACCAGCGGGCCCCATTGTCACATCATAGGTAAAAACCTTGTTATTGCGTTGAACAGCCATAGCACCTGTATACTGATTGGAATCAACCGCTGTTTCGGTTAACAACAAACGACGACCGGAATCAAAAATGCGTTGTTGATTACGTGATTTCTCCATATTCCACAGGGCGTCATAAACATTTCGGCCAGTTTCATCCATTCCGGTTTCAATAACACCTGTTAACGTGGTAATCCACTTGCTGAACAAACCGAATTCCCCAACCGATTTCATACGCACTGTTTTATTTTGTTCTGTGTCCTGATGCCAAATCGTCACTGTCTCTGCCAATCGTGTGCTCAGACAAAAAACACTCAAATCCAGGGTTGAAAAACTCTTGGAATAGGATTCGCCGCTCACCTCGGTATAAAACTCGGTAAGGTTTATTCTTTCCTTCAGGTATTTCTTGCCAAAGGTGATTTCTCCGGTTGAATAAAGGGAAAAATCCGCCGCGCCGGCATTGGGAAAAATTATGGAACCAGGATAATCATAGGCTGCATCGGAAAAATCCTCGGGCATGGCAAAATAGTCATCAGCCAGATAGGTGGTCTCATTATCGACGATGGTTCGTTCTTCAACCAAACCACCGTAATAATAGGTTTCCCAGGCCAGATAGACTTGAGTATACCAGTCGTCAGCCGGTACAATATATTCCTCATACTCATACTCCACCAAAGGCGAGAGGGTCTGAAACATGTAAAGCTTCACCAGATAGGTTTCGTCAAGCAAATCCTTAAGCTCAAGAAAAGCCATGGTTCCCAGGGAATTGTCAAAACCCAGGTCGTTCTCGCCATCACTTGGGTTTACAAAAAAACCCTCTGCCGGACAACGCACCACACCATCCTCAGGCGGTCCGTAAGTCGTGAAAAAATCTGCCGGTGTGGAATCAGCACCCTCGGGAAGTTCGGTGACATCCACCGCGCCGGGATAAAAAGCCTTTGACGAGCTTCCTTCATCTTCATAAACGCCCTGAGCCGCGTCAATCACTCCTACCAGATCCTGAAGCACCTGGGCATTGGGAAGGGCATCTTCCAGAACCAGTTCTGCCGTTTCAGGACTCCCGCATGAAAATAACATTATTAATAAACTTGTTGTAATAATTAAAGATAGAGCTTTCTTGTGCATTTATTCCTCCAGCTAAAATTATCTTCACTATTTATAAAATACCTCCATTCATAGCCTAAAAGCCACAAAAAAAAGTTAAAATAGCAAACATTTCAGGAAAAATCACAATCAACTGGTTTTTTAAAGCGGATTCGGGCGTTACCTGCTTCCACTCTGTTCCAGCAGGCCGGGCTATCCGGGGCTACGCCTTTGGCTCCGACCAAAAAGCCGGCTGAAAACGCCGGCTTTTTGTTGGCCGCGCCTTTTTTGAAAAAAAGGCTTGCCCCCCTCCTATCCCTAACGCCTTACAAGCGGTGATCAAGCGAATAAAAACTGAAAAAATAGCTAGTCACATTATCAGGATTATCACCGGTGATTTCGTAAGAAGTGGAATGGGCCAAAATCGTGACCCTTGGTGATGCGGTGATAAGGCTGGCTGACAACATCACGAACATCTGTAAGCTCCGGCTTCTCTGCCACACAGCCAAGGCTAAGAAAAACAAATACCACTAGGGAACTAGATATTCTTTTTCCCATAAGGGCATCTTTTCCGAAAGGTCACTGTCTTTATCATAAACAAGGGCCTTCCATTGTTCATCATCAAGCCTCTGGGTAGCGGGTTGTATAAACTCGTAGTAGCTGTAGCCGTAACCTGTGGCAATACGCTTGCCGCCATCACCATTGTTCAGGGCCACATAAAGGCGGACAGGTCGGCCGGTGGCCACCTCGCGAACCTCCTTGCTGGAGGGGTTGGTAAAAACATCGGCAATCAGGGCCTTTTGAAGCTCCGATTCTTCAAGATATACACTGTAGACCTGTTTCACAGGCTGCACCACCGAGGATAGTTTATCAGGAATTGCTGTCATTTGCTGGTTCAACTCATCACCAATAGGCAAGTCCCGTACTTCCTTTTCCACCACCTGGACAGTCAGGTTCAAAACCTCATTAAAATCAACAATTTTTTCCCTGAATACCGGCAGCATGAGCTCAAATTTTTCGAGCAAATTGTAAAGAAAAATCAGGGAATTCTGAAGTTGGTAGAAAAAGTTAATATTTGCTTCAATGTATTGAACAGGAAGATCGGGCTTTTCAATACGAAAACTTGGCTCCCGGGGAAAACCACCGGCTTCAGCGCCATATTGCTTGACGTATAAAAGAGTGTCGTGTCGCAGCTCTGTCCAGGCGCCCAAGGAAGCTACCAGGGCTTTTCTGTCCCATTTGTTAGTGTAGGTGTAGTAAAAATTTTCAGACTGATCAAACTGGGTGATGGAACGCACTATATCCAGATAGCTATTGTAGAAATTGCTTTGCCAGAAATCCTTTCTGAGAGTGCTCAACATTTCATTTGTTTTTACCAGTTGTTCAACCACCATGTCCGAGGCGCCATGATAATTTGGAAGCAGCGTGAAAGCTTCCTTATTGCCAAAAGCCGCCATAATATCAACACCAGAAACATTCCGGTCTGCATCAATTTCCGGCGCGGTCACCAGGGAATGGATAAAGCTGTCCAGAGTGAAGCTCTGGCTGAACAAACGTAAACCTGGTGTTTCCAGGGAAGCCTTTTTGGTTAAGAGATCATAAATCGGGTTATAATTACCGACTTCTTGCTCTTTGGCAGACAGAAGGTTGTTCATAAAATCCTGGGCTAATTGTTCATCCTCAAAGAAGCTGTTGATCTGGGATTTGGAAAGCCCCATTTTACCGAGATCGTGAAGGTTCACATTCTCTGATGCGCCGATCAGGTATGAAATCGGATCAAATAAATCCTCCCACAATGTCCATAATTCTTTATTGTTTTTGACCAGATCATAGAGCAACAGGGATTCCCTGATTCTGGATTTACGCAAATCCTCTTTTCGATAATCAAAATTCCGGTTGCCGAACCACATCATGGTCCTGAAATAGGCCTGGAGATACTGGTTCTTTGTGTAATGCCCCCGGGGTTTGAACAATGAATAATCGCAGTAATTACCGAACAAAGGCGCATTGTCTGTAATCTTCTTAGCCCCCATGATATTATTCAATTCCTTTTGCTCGATGCTGGAGCAGAAAGAAATAATAACCTGAATTTGATGCTGCGAAAGAGCTTCAGGCTCCTCAAATCTGGCCCCGTATTTCTCAAGGGGAGGCGCCATTTTTAATAAAGCTTCAGCAATTCTGAAATAATGAATCAGAAACTCGGCGCTTTCAGCAGCCTTGACCGGGTATTGCTCTATGATTTCCCGGGTTTCAAGGGCTTTAAGCATCTTACTCACAAAATCCATGAGCCGCTGTGATAATACCTGGATTTCGATTTCCTGCAGCATATTATCAAAAAGAAGGTGATACACATGGATAAAGAGATCCGTTGTATAAAAGGCTGAATGAATTTCAGACTGATGGCTGTAAAGGGATAGGAAATCATCGGGATAATTCGTAGAAAGCCGGTATTCATCAGATTTAACCAATTCAGCGGCAAGATGGTGTTTTTTCAAAGTTTCAAGGAGCTCTTCAGGTATATCCTTGTATCCATTAAAGCCATGGAATTCTTTTTCCTGTTTTTGCTTTGAATAATAATATTTCAAGCGGAGTAGTTCCTTTTTGGTCTTTCCAAGACCAGTTACATCAGCGCCCCATAGCAGGCCTTTTTTTCCATTATATTCGCTTTTGTAAAAATAATTGATGTCCCCCTTAAATTCAAATAGGTCATCATCATATTCATTATTCTCCATGTTTATTTTTTCAAATACAGGCACCAGAGCCATTATAAAGGTTTTTCCGATTTTTTAAAGTCTTTTTTAAATCAATCCATTAAAATTGAAGCTGCAATATTAATTTTATAGCATCTTAGTCGAATTCTTACCTGATTTTCACATTATAAAGTCTATTCTGATTCCATTAAATATTTATACGGAGGTATTATGAAAAAGTATCGATTTGTGTCACTTCTCTTGTTTGTGCTATTGTCTGTTGTAAGCGGGAATCTTTTTTCTCAGCTTTATTTTTCCGAGTACATCGAAGGTTCCAGTTACAATAAGGCCCTGGAAATATATAACCCAGGGCCGGAAGATATTGATTTATCGGCCGACCTTTATTCAATCGAATTGTATTATAACGGTAATACCAGTCCCAATATGACAATTGCTCTCGGCGGAATTCTACTTTCAGGCGATGTCTTTGTCGTGGCGGCAAGCAATGTCAATGGCGTTAATTTTCCCCTGGACCAGGTGGATCTTTTTTACGGCACATCCTGGTTTAACGGTGATGATGCTATCATCTTGCTGCGAGAGGGAGTGGTGGTCGATTCCATTGGCCAGATCGGCCATGATCCTGGCAGTCAATGGGGAAGCGGAGATATTTCAACCCAGGACAATACATTACGCAGGCTTGGTCCTGTTACTCAGGGTGATGTTGACCCCTATGACAGTTTCGACCCTTCTCTGTCATGGGCTGGTTTTCCCAATGACAGTTTTGATAACTTGGGAAGCCATGGTGCGGTTGCGACCTCCACACCTGTGCTCACCCCTGAATCGACCCCTAGTCCAGCACCACAAACCATCGGCATTTATGACATCCAGGGACAGGGACACCAGTCACCCTATACCGGGCAAAGCGTTAGTACCATTGGTGTGATTACCCTTGTGGATGATTCAGGATTTTATTTACAGGATGCCCTTGGTGACGGGGATAATAAAACCTCCGACGCTATCTATGTTTACAGTAATTCTGTCACCTATCAGATCGGTGATGAAGTACTGGTCCAGGGGAGCATCAGTGAATATGTTCCCGGCGGCAGTTCTACCGGCAACCTCTCCACCACTGAATTTTACCGACCAGTGATCACGCTCTTATCTTCAGGTAATCCTCTTCCTGCTCCTGTTATAATCGGTATTAATGGCCGAATGCCACCCACAGAACTTATTGACGATGATGGTTTAATGGTTTTTGATCCTGAAAATGAGGGTATTGATTTTTACGAAAGCATGGAAGCGATGATCGTTCAGGTTGAAGATGCCATGGCCCTAAGCCCTATAAACTCATATGATGAGGTTTTTGTGGTGGCCAATCAAGGGAGCCGGGCCACCAACATCAATTCCAGAAAGGGCATTACCATTACCCCCGGGGATTACAACCCCGAACGTGTCCAAATCCAGCTTAAGGAAAACCTTTTGCCCGGATTCAGGCCCCAGATCAACACTGGCGATCTTTTGGGCAATCCTCGGGGAGTCTTAAGCTATAACTTTGGCAATTACGAGATTCTAGCCGATCAGGGCTTTAGCCTTGACCCAGCCATGCTGGAAAAGGAAATGGCCGACTTTCAAGGCAATGCCCAAAGGCTTACCATTGCGACTTACAATGTTGAAAACCTTGATCCCAATGATGGCGATGGTGATAGCGACCTCGCTTCAGGCAAATTCACTCAAATCGCGGGTCAAGTTGTCAATCATCTTTTATCCCCCGACATCATTGCCCTGCAGGAAATTCAGGATAATGACGGTGCTGTCGATTCAGGCGAGGTTGATGCAAGCCACACTTATGAAACACTGATCTCTGAAATTATTTCCGCTGGCGGGCCAGCTTACCTCTTTCTGGATTCCACTCCGGAAAATAATAAAGATGGCGGGCAACCAGGAGCCAATATCAGGGTCGGCTATCTTTATAACCCTGCCCGGGTTAACTTGGTCCCCGGCTCTGTCAAGAGAATCGGCGAGGAAGTGGCATTTTTTGAAAGCCGGAAATCCCTGGCCGCTGCCTTTACCTTCAATGGCCACAGCCTTGTTTTGATCAACAATCATTTTGCGTCCAAGGGAGGCAGCACGCCCCTCTTTGGCCAGGTTCAACCCTATATAAACGGCAATCTCGAACAACGCGAGGCACAGGCCCAAGCTATCAACGATTATGTGGATAATCTCTTACTTTTAGATCCTGAAGCCAAGGTGGTTGTGTTGGGCGACCTGAATGAGTTTTCCTTTTATTCGCCCCTGGAAATCCTGAAGGGTGAAGACCAAATTCTTTTTGACGCGATCACCTGCTTGCCGGTTTTGGAACAATTCTCCTATAATTTTCAAGGAAATGCCCAGGCTCTGGATCACATTCTGGTGACCAATAACCTGAGTGATCTTTTACAAATCGATGCCCTGCACATAAATTCGGAATTCGCCTCACAGAGCTCTGATCACGACCCACTCATGCTTTCGCTTGAATTGCCCAAGGCCCCTGTTTATCAGCCTGGAGATGTAAATCACGATCATAAGGTAAATATTGTGGATGTCTTACTTCTTGCTAAATATTTATCGGGCCATGAAGTTTCCCCTTTTTATATGGAACAATCTGATATGAACCAGGATAACAAGATTGATTTTAAAGATATTCTGAAAATACTCTGGTATGTTATAAGATATTAAAAACGAATCACTTCATTTTGAAAAAAGGGGCTGTCAGTCGTGATTTACTGGCAGCCTTTCTAATTTTTTAATGATAAGATATCTAATAATATAAAAGCCTCAATTTCTTTTTAATGGTTCAATCCGGTTCAGAGATAGTGAAAGCAAAACCTGTACCGCCACATTCATGAGGGAAGCAAAAAAATCAGCTCTTGAAAACCTGTCGGATAAATATAATCTTCGATGATCTGATTTTTTGTATTTGTTTAGCTGATTTAATTTTATGCTTCTAATGCGTTAGGGATAGGAGGCATGGCTGACAATTTTTTCAAAAATTGTCAGCCAAAGCGTTTTTTACCGGATTTTTTTCCGGTAAAAAACCTTCGAAGCGATAGCGGAGTGCCGCATAGCCCGGCCTGAAAGCCCCCAGGCTTATCAGGCAACGCCCAG
>JAFGWI010000012.1 GCA_016937215.1 Spirochaetales bacterium
AGCCTTAGATGATGATTTCAGCGGACTCACGGTTACTGTGGCGGGTTATTCAAATATTAATTTTGATACAGGAAGCGGCGCACAGGATGAGTTCTTTTATATCACCTTTGATGAAAACCCCACACCGGATGTGTTTGATACTGGAAATCGACCCTTGGTTGAAATCACAGCCAATAGCAGCTTGAAGAATAGTGGTGGAACCCAAATGGTTGGTATTGATAGTGGTGGTGTTCAGTCTGATGATGGGGCAGCGCCTGTTTTTCTTGATTGTGAAACGCGCGACCTGAACAGAAATGGTTTTATTGATGCGGTTCGTATTGAGTTTACAGAAGCTATCGATGATTCCTCTTTGATAAACGCCTTGAATTTTACCTTTACCGGCGGAGTTACAGCGATAAATCATAATGATATTGCCGAAGGTGATACGTCTGCTAATGAGTTAATTTATATTACCTTTACAGATAATATTTTAACAACCGGTGACACCGTTGACGTGAGCTGTTCAGCTGATACGTTTACCGACATGAATGGAACCGGCATGTTGGCCATTTCCAGCGAGTCTAGCGCCGACGGTGCCTCCCCTGTACTTACCAGCGCCACCTCCACCGCGGAAATCTTCCTGGATAATCTCCAGGCAGGCTCAACTATCGTTCTCTCCTTCAGCGAAGATATCTCCATTACGCCTCCGCTCACAGCTTCCGATTTCAAGGTGAACACCAATGGAGCTAATCCGGATACTGATTTTGACGGAGCCTCGCTAACCGCTACAGCCGGGCCGGGGGCAAACCAGATTACCATTATCTTAACATCTGCAACAACAAGCGGTTTGTGGAACACAAGTGCTTCACTGGATTTTGACACCTTTAATCATGTCTTTGATACTTCTCCTGCCAATAACCCGGTGGCTGATAATGATGTATTCGCGGAAGTTCCTATTTCAGGTTTAATCATGCAAATGATTCTGAATATTTTATCACGAAGCACACTGGATACAGATGGCAATGGCTTTATCGATACCATCGATATTGTATTGGACAGACCGGTTAATGATGATTTCAGTGATATAGCAGCAACCGTGGCTGGTTATACTGTTACAGGAATCGATACCGGTATAAACGGCGCTTTAAATGACACTATCAGTATTCATCTCAGCGAAGCTTCTGTTCCAGATACCGACGCTATGCCGGCTGTGAGAATTACGGCCAATACAGCCCTGATGGATAGTGGTGGAAGCTTTGTTCTTAATCCTGAATCCACTGCCTCAATCCCCTCTGATCTGGCAGACCCTGTTGTTGTTAATAGCTTGGCCGCGGCTGGAGGAAACATGGTGAAGGTTCAATTCTCTGAATATGTTTACAGCGATGCCGGCGCTTCGGCTGCAATAAACATCAATGGTTTTGATTATGTGGGTAATGATTTTGACAGCATTTCAGCTATAGATTATAAAATAGATTTAGGTATCAAATCAGCTTATTTCCATGTGCCCAATATTCTTACAGCCGACAATATCATGAGCGGAACGTTTACTGTGAATGCGGCTTCGGTTTACGATGCCGAGGGTAATGAAATGCTTTCTGGTTCCCATGCTATTTCAGCATTGGCTTTGAATGTGATTATTCCGGTGTTTGTTCAAAATGAAACCGGTACTGACCCCCGCTTGATTACTGTTTTTGATGGTACAGCAGGTGTGTTTGACACCGACCTCCGGCTCCAGGCCAGCATTCAGGCGGCCGGTGAAACGGCCACGGCTTCATCGTTATATTTTGATGCTGATGTAGGGGCTTCTTTCAAGGCCAATGGCATCTGGCTGCCCGGGGCTGTTACAGGCCTTTTGAACAGTGCCAACACTTTGGCCCGAAATTATACTGATACCGGGGCCGGAACTGCCTTGCGTGAATACCTGATTCCAGGAACTGACAGTGAAGTGATAAGCGGCAGTACTCTTGAGTTCCTCTTCATGCTGGGAGCAAAATACTGCCTGAGTGCTGAAAACCCTGACAGGCCTGATGATATGAAACTCTATAGTTTCAAGATTCAGGACCTGGTTGACCAGGGCGGTGGTGTCACCATCATGAATAATGTGATGCAGCCTTCCAATGGAGATGTGGTTGAAGTGGCCTACAATTTGCCGCGAAGCGGTAATGTGACCATTACGATTTTCGACCTTTCCGGCCGGGTTGTGGATGTGCTTCAGCGGGGTTTTCAGGAAAAGGGTGATGGTTACCGGGTTTACTGGGATGGCATGAACCGCAGCGATAAAATTGTGGCTTCGGGTATTTATTTTGTGAAGATCGTGGGGCCTGATATTGACCAGATTCGCAAGGTTTTGATTTTAAAGTGATTTTCGGGTTTTCCTCGCCGGGTTTAGTTTGTGGAGTGTGAATTAGCTTTACCACCCGGCGAATGGAAAATCGATTGTTTTTAGCGCGTTAGGGATTGCAGGGGGGCAAGCTGGTTTTTCAAAACCAGCGCTGCCAACATTTTTGCCGTGATTATTTCACGGCAAAAATGTTCGGAGCCGGGAGGCGGAGCCCCGGAAAGCCCGGCCTGGCGTAACGAAGTGGAGTCAGGCAACGCCCAAATATAAAGAGGAAATACTGTAACCAGGCAGGTGTTGGCGTAAAAAGAACTGGATTGTCAGTGTGAAGAGACTTATAATAACTTTGGCGGCTTTAAATGTCAGCTGTAATGTTCATTTTTTCTTAAAAACAGTCGAAAATAGATAGTAAAGGAAAATAATGCATCAAGGATAGTTCATGAGAAGCATCAGCGCCAAGGTTTCTATTTTATATATATTTTTAACCATTCTCAATATTAGTGTGTTCACTTTGTTGATTTTTGAAAACCAGTTCGAGCTGATCACCCAGATCAAGAAGCTGGAATCCAAGGAGGACGCGCTGACAGTGTATTCCCAGCTGAATAATTATCTTGAGGATATGAGTGTGACCAGCGGGAATTATCAGGAGTTGATTGTCGAGCTGGCCGATTCCATGAGCCGGTTTCATGACAAGGTGATGATTTTTTCCGATGACCGCAAATATCAGTATTCCACCACAAGCGATTTTGCTCTTTCCGAGGATATGCTCGGTCAGGCTCAGTTGGCTTTTAGCAACAAGTCCTTTACCGGCCAGGTGATTCACTCTCATATGGATGAGAATTCCCGGAGCAATCATTTTTTTATACCCTTTAGTCTGGGTGAGATGGATAATTTGATTTTCTATTTTCAGATTGATTTTTCCGATATCGACGACCAGATTCAGGTGCTTTACCGTATGGTTTTTATTATTACCATTATGGTGGCTTCTTTTCATATTGGCTTTGGCTTGATTCTTCATCGCCTTCTGATTCGGCCGATCCAGATTCTGTCTGAAAAGAGCAACGAGATTAGCAAGGGGAATTTATCGGCCCGGGTTAATCTGAAGAGAAAGGATGAGTTCGGCAGCCTTTCCGAGGCCTTTAATTCCATGGCCAAGTCGGTTCAGGATACCATTATTCAGCTGGACAAGGCCAACAAGATCATGAAGCTGGAGCTGAAAATGGCGGGGCAGGTGCAGAAGTCGATTTATCCCCGCATTCGCGACACCAAGCGTTTCAAGCTGGCCATTCATCACCGGCCCTTGATTGAGGTTTCCGGCGATTACCACGATATTATTCCCCTGGGGCATGATGCTTATGGCTGCCTTATTGCCGATGTTTCGGGCCATGGGGTTGCCGCGGCTTTGATTACCATGTTGATCAAGGATTCCTTTATCAAGGTTGCCCGCGCCCATAGTGACTCCCGGGAGGTTATGCAGTATATTAATAAAGAGCTCGGGAATTTAATTACCGAGTATGACAGGTATTTCACGGCTTTTTACCTGGTGGTTGATGACAAGAAGAACGTGACTTTTACCAATGCCGGCCATCACAAGGCCTATTTGACCCGTCTGGGGGCCAGCCAGATCTGGGCTCTGGATTCGGGAGGGGTTATTGTTGGTATGTCGCCTGATATGGGCGAGGCTTTTGAGTCCAAGCGTATTCAGGCCAAAAGCGGCGATAAATTGATTTTGATTACCGACGGTATTATCGAAGGTCTTAATTCGAAGCAGGAGCTCTATGGTCATGAACGGCTTTTAAAGGCCATAAAAAAGTACAACAAACTGGATTGCGAGAGGATGCTGCTTAAAGTCATGGAGGATTATAATACTTTTATTGATCCCAAGTTAAGGCGTGATGACGAGACCATGATTATTCTGCAGGTGAAATAGTGGCAAAGAAAGAGTTACAGGCGAAGAATAAGAAGAAGAAAAAATTGAATAAGCCACAAGCCAGGGGTGGGGGCAAAGGTTTTTTGATTCTCATCATCTTTTCAACGCTTATTATTCTGGCAGGAATGTTTTTTTTGAATGATATCATACTGGCCATTCGTTTGTTTGAGCTTGAGAATTATCTTCGGGAAATTAACCGTGAAGCAGCCAATATTGACACCCTGGGAATGGTTACAAAATACAAACTCCAGCTCCAGCTCTATCGTGATAAAATAACTGAAGAGGATTTTAACAAGGAAGAGTTAAACTCCAATTATCTTATTACTGAATACGAGAATCAGAAAAGCTCGGGCATGGGGAAATACGAGGATATTTCCAAGCCTGTTATTGCTGTTATTAATATTCTGCGCTTTTTTATGGATAAGCCGCCTATCAACAGCACATCGATAAATCCTGCCAACACACAGTTAGCTGTGGCTTATTATCATGAGCGCAACAAGAATTATAAAAAGGCTCTTGAGGTGTATGATCTTTATCTTGAACAGGATTTGATACCCTCTGACAAACAGGCTCTTGTGAAGCTTCATCAGGGTTATTGTTATTCGATTATTTCGGAGTATGATAAAGCTGTGGACATGTTTAAAGGGATTATGCGGGACCACAGCGAGGATGAGGTGGCAGTGACCGCGGCTTTGCTGCTGCAGTATCTAGAAACCATTCTGAATGAAATTAATCTGGTTAAAAGTTCCGGGGGTTCAGCTATTGAGAAATCGGAAAAACTTTACAGGCTTATGGCTTATGATGAGGCTGAAAAGCAGGTGAGTGATTTTTCTCCTGAATCGGCGGAGCAGGAAGAGCAGCTGAAGTTTATTAAGGCCAGGATTTATGAAGAAAAGGGTGACAAGAGCAAGAGCGTAGAGTATTATCAGGAGTTGATTCAGGATGATCCCGAGTCAGATGCCGCCAAACTGGCAAATAGGCGAATTCTGCTGATAGCAACCACTTCCGATGAATCGGAGGAACTCAAGGAACTAGCCCAGCTTAATAACGCGCTGATCGAGGATGAGGATTTTAGCGACTTGATGGAAACCACCGAGAAAATCGAAAAGGCTCAGGAAGAAACCAGCCTCAAGGAAACCGTCAAAGCGGTTGAAGAAAAAGTGGAGATTCAGAAAGCCATATCAGCGCCTGTTGCCACAGAAACGCCGGAGAGCACCTTGACGCCGGTACCCGCTGATGCCGACGCGACAACAGACCCTGACGCTCCTCTGGCGACAGAAGATCCTGTTGCGTCAGGCACGCTTCCGTCGAATGAGCCTGAGGAAGAAAAAATTTCCTTGAGTGAAATCATCAAGGCCTCCCGCGACAGAATAGAGGAGAAAATTGAAGAGGAAAAGCCTGAAATTCTGGCGGCTGTGAACCGGGGCGACTTTGAGGCAGTGAGGGAAGCTTCAACGCCTCGACCCACAGAGGCGCCGACCCCTGAACCCACAGCGCTTCCGACAGCTGTGCCAACCGAACGGCCCACCTTTCCGCCCACACCAGCGCCTACCATTTATGTGGCGCCGACAGCAACGCCGGTGGATTTGACACCTGTGCCTGTGAAAACCCTGTCGCCGGTAAAAAAGCCCTATGAAGTGGTATTTAAAAATGATCTGGGAAATATTTACAAGGTCGAGCATTATAATGAAAAGGATGAGCTTCTTTATTATTATGAATATGTATATGATAATGACGGCAAGCCCCTTCGGGTGAATGCCTATGATGCCAGGGGGAATTTGCTGGAGGAGTATTGAGTTTTTTGTTTGATCACAGAAATGTTTGGTAACTTTTCAGCCGGAAAAAAATGCAGTTTGATGTCATTCTTGGGAAAAATGACGAAGAATTTTTTTTATCTTAAGCGATCATATTTTTGTTATGTATCCAAGATCTTGGTCAGCGTAGTAATTTAATTTATTCAAACCGAGATCCCTCACTCCGCTTCTCTTTGTTCAGGATGACAGCCATAAACAAAGCGAATAGTTACAATATTTATAGAGAAAGTATTCAACTATAAGAAGAAAAAGGCAGAGGAAAAAAGTCCTCTGCCTTTTTTTATTCGAGCAAGCTATCGATTCAGTTCAGGATAGAGTTTTTTAACAGCATAGTAAAATTTATCCCAGGCATCATTTTCAGTTATATTTCCGGTAAAATAGTCATGGAAAACATCTTGAAGTACATATAACATTCCTTGATCGTAGGGGCTGATGTTTTTTCGTGTTATGCTTTGGGCTGAATCCAGAAGAACCGCAATGTGGTTTTGTCCTCCCAAGAAATCATGGGTCAAATCACTGTTAGCGATTTGACCCATGGCTGCATTATTATTGGTAAAATCACCTAATTCTGTGCTAATTCGGTAGGCAATATGTGTGTCACAAGTTAAGTTAAGCATCATATTTCTGATGAGTTCGATATTATCTGTTCCGGCGGCAGCGCAGATCCATGATCCGCCCCAGCTAAAACCTTTAGGCCCTTTTACCACAGCCCAGTCTCCCTAGGAGCCATTACCAAGAGCTTCGGGCCCATCAGGATCTTCATAAGTATTATTTTATTAAAATCGGTCAAAATAATTTTGGCCTATGAGTAAGGGATGATGATCACACACTGCGTCTGGCCAATATCCTTGATCCGATTCAGACAATCATTTGTGTCAGGGTGACTCAAGCGAATATTCTCGGGCTTGCTATTGCTTTCATTTTTGAATCACGCTATATTTACAATCATGATGAACCCGGCTGTTGAGGTGTTTTTTTTATGTGGGGTTTTAGTTTTGGAGGTGGCCATGAAACAAAAAATCTTTGTAACCCTGTTTATTATTGCGGCGTGTTATCTTTATTCCCAGGAAATACACCGTCAAGTGACAATCCCTTTTGGATCAGCCGAAAATCAAATAACCATTGATCAGGGCGGGGGCGAACACTGGAAACCCCTTTTTTTTGATATTGATGCACAAGGCCGCATTCACATTCCCGATTTTTATAAAAGCCGCATCGCTGTCTTTGATTTTAAGGGAAAGCTCCAGACATCTAAGCCCTGTCCTGAAGGCATTAGCTCGCGCATGAATTTTTTTGCCCTTTCATCAAAAAATGTTTACATAACTTTTTCCGATTATACGCTTTATAACCTCAACGCCCTTGGCAAGCTCAACTGGAAACATCAGCTGGGAATAGGTTTCATACCTGCCTCGTTATATCCTGGTGATCAAGCCATATATCTTGTTCCCTCTGGTCAGGATCAGCGAGCTATTGTTTATGATTTCGCCAGCAACACACCAATCGGCCGAATGGGTTTTATGAAAGAGGGGAGCGGTGTCGCCATTGTGCAAAGTCCATCGGGCAAGCCCTATACTCTCGAGCTTTCCTCCATGTCCCGGCTTCCTGATAATTCAATTGGCCCGGCCCAGTTTCAATCGGAAAAAAAGGCCCATTTACTTTTTATCGATACTTCTGATTCAAGTTACTGGAAAGCAGCGGCTGATCATTACGAAACTCTCCTGGTCTATGATGCCGATGGAAAAAAAATCAGGGAAAAAAACATCAGCTATATGAATTCTGAAACCTCTGGAAATGCCTTCTGGACTGTTTGTCGAAATAATCATCTTTACAAAAATTATTTTTTTGATGATCACATGATTGTGGCTGAATATTCCCTGGAATAATATTTTCAGGGCGCCCCCCTGCTCACGGTAAAAAAGAATATTAGCTGTTTAAAAAACAGAGCAGGGGCCGGGCTGTTCCGCAACTCCGCTCGCGCTTCGACCAAAAACCCCTCTAAAAAAGCGCGGGGTTTTTGTTGTTTGGTTTTATTTGAAAATAAAACCAAACCTGCTCCCATCCCTGGCGCGGAAAAATAGCGGATTCTTCTTTTATCGAAGGCACCCAATGTTTACTTTAAGCGATTTGCCCAAGAATCCCTTAAAAAAGCTATCAGCCTTTCATGTGATACAATTGATTATGTATATACATTCTTACAGCAGTGAAAAAAAATATTTTTTCACTTTAACCTAAAACTCATGGTAAGAAACTTGACCATGTAAAAAAATCCTGCTATTATTGGCTCATAATAGCGTGGCTATTATAAATGTAGCTAAATCTGCTTAGGTGCAGAAAATCATTGTCTGTAAAGTATGGATGAGTCAGGCAATGGTGAGTAAATATTCTTCCTTATGAAATAACGGGATTTTTTTCTATAGGCAGATCTTTACTGAAATTGATAAAAGGGATCAATAACTCTTAAAATACAGAAAGGTTTTTTTGAGGGATAGGTCTGCTGTTGGGAAAAGATAACACATGTCTCTTTTGTTCTGATGCCTGCCTAAACTATAAATAATAAAAAATGTCAAGTTTGCTCATGATATTTTCACTCATAGTGATATTCTCATATATAAATAAAAATAAAATTTCAGCGCCATTGCTTTGGAATTTTTCTGAATTAATAAAGGAGCATATATGTTAAAAAGGCTGTTTTGGGTCGCGGTTTTGTTTCTGGTTTGTTTATTTGGGTTTGGGCAAACAACTTCTTTTCCAAATGATGTTTATCAACGTTTTGGAACTGAGCCGGTTCTAAGCCCGGATGTTGATAAAATGGTGGTCTTGAGTCAGGGAGCTCATTATTATATTCCATATATTCATGATGGAAAATTGAAGTTAAAAACAGGGACTGCAAGTGCAGTAGTTGAAACTGATTATAAAAGTGTCTTGAAAGATTATTCTGCTATTGATTTTGAAATATATTTTTTTAGAAACGAATATTATCTTCTCCTGCAAGCTCAAAAGAACGGCATCATGGGGTTGTATCTTTTTAATTTTAATAATCAAAATATGAATCAGATTGGGAGTTCCCATATAGGAAATGGCATTTGGTCTGGCAATGTTGGTCCATATAGTATATCTTCCATATCAGGTCGTCTGGTTGTTGTTTTTCAGATCGATAATAATCTTGTTCTCTATTATTATAACCCTGAAAAGAACCAGTCTGGGTATGAAACAATTTTATCTCAAGTTAATATAGATCGATTTTTAATCAAAAACCTTGCTAAAAATGATGAACTTTATCTTCTGGGGGTCGCTGAAACCACAATCGGTCTTTATGAATTTGAAATTGAGGGATACAAACAACCGGGAATTTCAATGGCACCTCTCATTCATTATAGCCTATTAACCGATGCTCATTGTTCACAAACAAAAATTCTCTCTGGCTTTTATGGAGACCTGGCCATAACCTATGAAGCTAATGGGCTTTATGCCTTTGGTTTTACATCTTCCGGCTGGAAAAATTTAGGTTTGATTTCCAATTCCTATGACATGTTTCAAAATTATTTATTTAATTCAGAACTGTTAACTATTGTTCACAGGGAGAATTCCGGTAATAAGGAACTTACCCTTTTAAGTGTTAAAAACTGGGACGATGCGCTTCCTATCAAAAGTCAACTTGCTATAACCAGTTCTTCCGTTGGTGAAGCCTATTTTAATCCAGTCGATAGCAACCACATGGAAATAGGTTTTGTAAGCCCGGAGGGCTTCATTTATATAAAAGATTTGAATATAAGCTCATTTACTTTATTAGATAGCGATCAATCTGTTGCATTAGCAGCTGAAGGCGTTGATTGTAGAAGTTTACTCAATTATTTTTCCCATATATTTGTTGTAAA
Source organism: Spirochaetales bacterium (assembly GCA_016937215.1). Classification (GTDB taxonomy): domain Bacteria; phylum Spirochaetota; class Spirochaetia; order SZUA-6; family JAFGRV01; genus JAFGWI01. The sequence continues at coordinate 9,937 of JAFGWI010000012.1, forward strand.
TGAAAATGATGGAACAGAAAATTTTCTGGAAATTTTTATTTATATTCCGGAAAGAGCAGGTTTATTTAAGGTAAATACTTATACCGGGAATCATGATGTAGAAATGTTGGGGGATACGGTTCTGAGCATATTGAATTTGGATACAAATCAATCATTGTTTCGTTATATAGATGGTACTTATTTTACTTTGCCAACTCAAGGATATGTTCACTATTTATCATATTTTAATATTAATCTTAATAGCTATCCAAAAATTATCCTCGGGGTCCAGAGTGAAGATGGATATAGAATTTATGAAAAGGTAGGACCAGCATAATATGAAAAAAAGTATATTTATAATTGTATTAATTTGTTTAGTTTCATTTATTTTTTCTAATGATTTTTCTACTGTTTTATTTCATGCAACCTATGCCAAAATTACCCTGGTGGCATCAAATTTTGACAGTAATATGACTCAAAGCACAAACCATCTATTATTTAATGGTGATTCAGGTCATTTTCAATTAAATTTTGAGAATTCTGAACGCATCATTCCATGGCACAATTATTGGATATCCTGGGATGGTCAAAAATATCATAAGCCTGAAAATGGAATTATTGAATTGTATTTTCCTGAAGTTAATGGGACAAAAACACTAGATATTGGTATTTCCTATTGGAACAATTTTTGCTTTGTTAAAAGCATTCAAATTTCAAAGAATAGAAATGAAGATCAATTTACATTTTTATTAGATGGTAATAGTCAATGGTCAAATAAATCTGAAATTGTGAGAATCCTTTATCCATATGTCAACAGCCCTGCCATAATAAGCGCGCAGCAATATTGTTATATGCCACGTGAAGTTGAAAGTAATACCGAAGTCGACCTTTATTCACCCATTGATTGGAAAGGTTTTGACCCTGGTGTAAATAATCGGTCATTTACTGAGCGAACTTATCAATCTGTAGATTTTTCTTTTTATCCGGCTGATGAATATAATAAAAACCAGGAAGGAAAAACACGGCTTTATCTACAGAGCGAAGATAGTATAGGTAATATTGTTTCAGCTTATACCGATGTGATGATTGATTCGGTGGCTCCTCAAATAAGG
>JAFGWI010000134.1 GCA_016937215.1 Spirochaetales bacterium
TTAGCAAGTCATTTTTGAAAAAATAACTTGCTATTATTACAATCCTTAACGCTAAAAATAGTGATTCCTGTTTAAGCTAAACAAATAAACACTTTGTAGTTTTTTACAATATTTTATACACATCTTCGTCTATTATAATTCATACATTTATTTTGAATACAATCCTTTGCTTTATAAGTGCCGAAAATGGATTAAAAAAGTCGTTACCAATTTATGGCCTTGTTTAGTTCATTCGGTAAATCAAAAGCAAAACATTGAGGTCATAATGAAAAAAGCCAATTTTCTAAGTAAAACAATAAGTTTTATAACAAGCTTCAGTTACCGCTCATTAATCAACGATGCAAAAAATCCTGAAAAAATCAATCAAAAAGTATTAAAGGACATTCTGAAACGCAACAAGAGCACAAAAATCGGCCAAAAATTTCAATTCAGCCAAATTAAAAGCCTGAGTGATTTTCAAGCAAAAATTCCTTTAAGCAATTACGATGATTACGAATCGGAAATTCAGCGAATGGCCAATGGTGAAAAAAACATTCTCACAAAGGATCTAATAAAGGCCTTTGGACAAACTTCTGGGACCACAGGTAAATCAAAAATGATTCCCATTTCGCGTAAAGCCATGTCAGCTATGGTAAAACGAATGATTCCTTTAGCTTATGTACTTGCCGAAAATTTCCCAGTACTCTTTAAAAGGGGTAAAAGCATTAGCTTGGGAAACAACAGAATTACCTCATTTACCCAAAACGGCACGCCAGTAGGAGCAGCGACATCAATCGGAAGCCAGCACATGAATGCTCTTCAATCAAAAATTAGCACATCACCAAGAGAAATATCTTCCATTACTGACTATCGAAGGGCCCTCTACCTCCATATCCTTTTTGCCTTGAAAGAGAAAAAAGTCCATTCCATTACCGGCTTTTTCTCATCCTCTGTATTCGACTTCTTTCTGACAATGGAACAAAACTGGAAACAGCTCATTGACGACCTGAAAACAAGAAAAATCAACAAAAACATTGATTTGGATCCTGTCCTGCGACAAAAACTTGAAAAACAATTACACCCTTCTGACCAACGAATTGCCGAACTGGAAGGGGAACTCCAAAAAGGCATGGACAATATAGCCTGTCGTATCTGGCCGGAACTGACCTGCATTATTTCCACTATCTCAGGTCCCTTTAAAATCTACGGCAGTCGATTAAAAAAATACATAAGCGATTTACCCGTTTATTCACCTATGTACGGCGCCACAGAAGGAATCGCAGGAATCAATATCCATCCCCAACAGGATTATTACACAATTATTCCCGGCGCCTTAATTCTCGAATTCATGCCAATAGACCGGCAAAATGAAAAAACACCCCAAACACTGCTGGCTCACCAATTAGCTCCTGGAACTGATTATGAAATCATCCTCACCAATTACTCAGGATTATATCGTTACTGTTTAGGAGATATTGTTCGTGTTGTAAAATACTTTCACAAGCTCCCGGTGATTGAGTTCATTCGCAGAAAAGGGAACCTTTTGAACATCGCTGCTGAAAAAACATCAGAACAGGCGGTTGTGTCTGCTATTGAAAACTGGTCAAGACGATCTCAAAAAGAGTTTATAGACTTTACCACAAGCCCCTGCTTAGATTCAGCGCCTGGTTTTTACAAATTTTTCATCGAATTTAAAATCGATTGTTTAAACAAATTGGAATTACAGGAATTATCCACTGCTTTAGATCAATGCCTAGCTGATTCAAACCCCAGATACGGGGTAGCTCGACATCATAATAAACTAGGCTGCGTTCAAGTATACGCCATCAAACAGGGTAGTTTTGGCAAGTTTAAGGATGAAAAAATCGCTCAAGGGGCATCAGCCAATCAAGTAAAGATTCCCCGGGTCCTAACCATCGAGGACAATTTGGAATTTTTTACCAGTCACATCATCACGGATACAAAAGATAAAGTTTCAGTTTAAAGGCTCTGAAATAACAGAACGGTATGGAAAAATTGTCTCGATTTCAAAGCCCTTATTTTTTACCTGATAATCATTTAACAATTCATTGCAATTTTATTGAGCACTCATGCCAGGATTCTCGCAAATGCTTCATTAAAAAAGGACGACTATGGAAACAATAATAATATTAATCAAAGCCATACTCACAGGTCTAATGGCTGGTTTCCCCGCAGGCCCCTTGGGCGCCATCACGATTGGGGAAATGATTCAAGGAAGGATCAAAAGCGCTTTTATAAAAGGTATGGGCGCAGTAACAGCCAATTTTATTTATGGTCTGGTTATCACCTTTGGTATAGGATTTATCTCGAAATTTTTAATTGAATATCAAAATATAATCCGAATGGCTGGGGCTCTATTCGTCATTCTCCTAGGCCTTTCTATTTTATTTTCAAAAACTTACACCATAACTGATAAAAAAATATCAACTCCATTACCTTTGGGAAGATCCTTTATAACCGGATTTGTAATAGCCCTGACCAATCCTTCAAAAATATTCATTTATTCAGGCTTGATTTCCTTCTGGGGATTAGATGCCGTAAACTCGGAAAATATTGTTGTTCCCTTATTAGTGGCCGCGGGAATTGCTTGTGGTTCATTCTTATGGTGGCTCTTTTTTGCTTTGACGGCTAAAAAAATCAAAAAAAAATCGGGAGATCATAAATCACCAAAGTTGAATATCCTTCTCGGGATATTGCTTATTTTGCTGGGCCTGTATTTCTTCACATCCTCACTAGTCAATTTGCTTAATGCCAGTTAAGTAAAATATGGCCTTTTTTATTGTATTTGTTTAGCTCCTTTCCTTCAAGGCGTTACCTGCCGCCCAGGGGCATGGCAGGCCGGGCCATCCGGCCTCTGGTCACAAATGCTTCGCATTTGCTGCTCGAGTCTGCAACCTAACTCCCCTGTCGCTCCGAAGGTTTTTTGTGCTGGTCATAAATACTTCGTATTTATTGCTCGGTAATGTGAATGCTCATTGGCATTCACTATATACATGCAGCCTATCCGGAAATTATCCGGCAAAAAACGCTTTGGTTTGCAATTTTTGATAA